>CAIKVR010000383.1 GCA_903830915.1 uncultured Bacteroidales bacterium | reverse complement strand
ATTATTGGAATTGTCAACAAAAGAGCCAACCTGGCTTTCGGAACATTCGGAGCCATGGATATCTTTATTGATAATATGGACGGAATGGGAGCTAAAGTTGAGCCAATAAATCTAATCATTAATGATTTAATGTGATGGAAGAGACTTATAATTTTCAACCCAAACAAAGTGATTTGTCTAAATTTTTTGTTCATGCTAACGATATTATACCTATGAATGAAGCGGTTATTTCTCAAGGCGAAACGCGTATGTTTTCTATTGGCGACATCAGTGTAATTACCGGACAACCAAAAAGCAGAAAGACCTTTTTGGTGAGCGGACTTATTGGCGCCTATTTATCCGAAAACGGATACATGGGATTGTCAAGTTCTAACAACGGTAGCATTTTAGTGATAGATACTGAACAAAGTAAACCACATGTTCTGACAGTTGTCAGACGTATTTTTAGAATTCTTCACTGGAATTATGATGACAACCACGACAGTGAGTTACATGTACTTTCATTACGTGAATTGTCAGCTATTGAACGATTAAAAACAATGGAACAGGCAATAAAGGAATTCAGTCCGAAATTAGTAATTCTTGACGGATTTGCGGATTTGCTGCGAGATACCAACTCCCTGGAAGAAAGTACTGAACGGGTTGCTGACCTAATGCGTATTAGTTCTGAATATCATTGTCATATTTGCTCGGTGGTACATACCAATCCTAATAGTGAGAAAATGCGTGGACACGTTGGCAGTGAATTGCAGCGAAAGGCAGAATGTGTGTTACTTGTTACCAAGTCGGACGAGATTACAACTGTGTCCCCACAATTTTGCAGAAACCTGGAATTCAAAAAGTTCAGTTTCCGTATTGACAATGGTGGATTACCGGTATATTGTGAATATACACCAACACCAGACGACAACAATAGGATTTTGTATGAAGCAATTTTCTTTTCGGTTGAAAAGATGACTTATTCAAAGCTAAAAGACGAAGTGAAAAGACGTTTGATCATTAAGGACACGGCTGCCGAAAATCGAATTAAAAAAGGATTAGAAGCAGATATATTGACTAAAGACAGCAATGCTAACTACAGGCTTAAATTCGAAGAGGAAGTAGATGATATACCGTTTTAATCACCCCACCCCACCTCACTTCTTATACAAAGTGAGGTGAGGTGGGGTTAATAATTAGAGAAATCGAAGGTTTATAGTCCTGAAATACATTTACAGAAAAAGCAAATAAAAATTCAGGAATACAATTAAAATTCCGCATAAAAAAACAGGAGTATAAAAACAAGAGCAACAAACTTTCCGGACTCTACTTTCCGGATGAAAAAAAACTGTAAATAATTTTCCGGATGTTACATTACAATACTAACTAAAGGCATAAACTCGAAGTGGAAATAGACAACGATATGCACTTTTAATCACCCCACCTCACCCCATCTCCTATAGGAAGTGAGGTGAGGTGGGGTTAATAATTCGAGAGTTTTAAAAGGATCTACTCCTGAAATACATTTACAGAAAAAGTAAAGAAAATTCAGGAGCATGAAGAGAAAATGTAATTACAAAAGTTGTAAATACTGTTGATAATAGCCCTCAATCTGATTTTGAAACTACAAGGATCATTAGAACAAAGAATTTGGGATACCAAATTTTTTACCTCTAATGGCATTTTTACCGCCCATTTTTCTTTTTTTCAGTTGTAATGCTGAAAAATAGCTCCATTGATTACACAGCACCTCATTAACCCACAAACAAACGCAAAGGATTACATTTCCTCATTACAAATTTAGTTCGCTTATATCAAATCTATTAAAGTCGAAGTTTTATTGGTTAATTTTATAAAAGTACCGTTTACATATAAGGCGAAATTGCTTTATGTAATCAGAATTTAAAAGCAGGGCGGGGCGGGGTCTTTCGACAGTTATCGGGCTAAAAAATAGCCCTCTGAAAACGTATTCTCCTATATATAAAGCACTTAATATGTAAACGAGCGGAAAAATGCAGGAAATCACTTGAGATTCTGTGTAATATCTATGTTATTTGTCTATATACTAATCATTTGAATGTAAATTATTTTTTCATTTTAAGAAAATTGAATTTTATATTTTATTTCCATTTCATTTTGTTTATCAAGCACTTACAAAATTAATTCGAAAAATGAAGTCAAAGTACTGATAATTATTAACCTTTTTTAATGATTACATAAATATTGATGTATTGTAATCGCTTTAGTAGACTGATTTTTCAATTTTGATTTGAAATGATTAAAAGATTTTTTTGTGAGCAGAGGAATAAAAAGAGGGTGCAAAGTCTGTTTTTTAATTGTGGAATGTTGATTTTATAAATTTATAGTGTTGATATACAGGTATTTAGTATTGTGTATGTGCTTTATTTTTTGTAATTTAGCAGAGCGAAAGGGAGAAACAGGGTTT
>CAIKVR010000382.1 GCA_903830915.1 uncultured Bacteroidales bacterium | reverse complement strand
TTTGTTTGAGTCTCGACGTATTTCGTTGAGGCGAGTTTAAAAGTTTTCAGCCTGCAAACAACTAATTTTTCGAGTGAAGCGGGCGTAGTCTTGAACTTTTTTGCTTCTTTTTTTGGTTCAAGCCAAAAAATGAAGTGGGGTTTTAGGGGCGAAGCCACTGATATTCAATTCTATATTGACAATAGGTAATATAACGGATAATCATAAAATATAATTATTCAAGCATTACATTTCGTATGAAGAAAAGTAGTATATTTGCACCTTATCTCAATACGAAATGTAATGAATAACAACCTTACTAATAATAGCAACTCACCAAATTCTGATTCCTTAATCATGAATTTACTAACTGATAACGAGCTATCTATATTCAACATTGATATGCTTGTATCACTATCAGGGAAACAATATATTGATTTGAAACCCATTTTAAAAAGATTAGTTATCAATGAGCAACTTTCTAGAATAGAAAGAGGGGTTTATTGTATCCGTAATTTTAGAAATCCGTATGTTATTGCCAATTACTTACTCAAAAATAGTGTGATTGCCTATTGGTCAGCATTGAATTTGCACCAACTTACCGAACAAATACCTAATGTCGTGTATTCTCAATCAGTTATGCAAAAAAAAGATACAAAAGTATTTAATGTCCGTTACAAGTTTGTCGGCATAAAAGCTTATAAAATAGCTGGTATCTCTCAAATGGGTTATGGTATTGAAATGTTTAAAATAACTGATATTGAGAAAACCTTGCTGGATTGTTTTGATTTACCCCAAAACTCGGGTGGATACGAGGAGCTGATTCGTGCATTTTATCATGCAAAAATAAATGGTTCAAAATTATTGACTTATGGCAAGCAAATGGAGAATATGTCAATATTAAAACGAATTGCTTTTTTGTCCGAGCTGTTTGAAATGACTCAATTAACTAATTTCCGCTTGGAAGTTTCAAAGCTCATAAATAGCCGTTATACGCTATTAGATCCCTTGGGAAATGATACCGGAGAATTCAATATCAAATGGAAAATTAGGGTAAACATCCCTCAAGAAAACTTACTAACAATAATCAACAAGATGTACTAATGATTTTACAAAGCGAAATAATAAGAAAAGCCGAAGAAGCAGGAGTTCCACCTGACACAATAGATAAAAACTGGGTATTGGGTCATTTTTTAGCAGAACTTTATAAAACGGAATGGGCAAATGAGTTCTTGATATTTAAAGGCGGTACATGTTTGAAGAAATGTTATTTTCAAGATTATAGATTTTCTGAAGATCTAGATTTTACACTGATTAATCCTGATTTTGAGGTTACAAACAAATTGTTACAATCAATATGCGATGAAATTACAAATAAAGTTGGAATATTATTTTCAAAAGTGAAGATTGAACCAATACGATGGGGCGACATGCATGTAGGATACACAACACATATTCGTTTTTGGGGTGCAAATCACAAGAAAAGTCAACAACCACCTGCTTCCGACAGATGGCAAACTTCTATCAAAATTGAAATAGTAAAATATGAGCTAATGGTAAATGCTCCTTTAATCAGACCTTTATTGAGTGACTATTCTGATTCATTACTTTTTGAGAATAGTACGATTCCATGTTATTCTATCCTGGAAGTGGTATCCGAAAAATTCAGGGCATTATTACAAAGAAGCTATCCGGCTCCACGTGATTATTACGATTTGTGGTATCTGTTGCAGCAAAAAGAACTTATAGATTGGGATATAATTATTGCCACATTTGCTCGAAAAGCTGAGTTTAAAAAGGTTGAATTCAATAATTACACCGACTTCTTTGAACCTGAGCAGATTCGTAAAGTAAAACAAGCATGGAGCAATAGTTTAAAAAGCCATTTAAAAGAAGATGCATTGCCCAACGTTGAAAAGGTTCTAGAAGAACTTCAAGAAATATGTAAAACTATTTCATGGCAAAATAAGTAGAATCCTTTTTTAGAAAATTTAAATAAAATCCTGAAATTGCTTGGTTGCGGTCAAAAATCGCTTAACAACTTATCTAATAGGCATTTCAGACAAAATACACCGCAACTAAAATGGAAAAAATCAAAGAAAATAAATTCAGGTTAGTTGCGGTACAAAATCATTACAATCCTTTATGGTAAAGGCTTTGATGCCCTCCGCAACCGAAACACCGCAACCAAGGGGTGTTTTCTGAAATTTAAATGTGAAAATCCGGTTTGTTTTCTTCAAATGTATCTAGGGTCTGCTTAAAAACGCAGAACTTATTGTTAGTCAATATTATATGGTTATTTTTGTGCAACTAACTGCAAGGAAATATGACATCACCCCGTAAAAAGCGTGCACAAGTGCCGGAATATGTAAGTCCAAAGCAATTAAC
>CAIKVR010000381.1 GCA_903830915.1 uncultured Bacteroidales bacterium | reverse complement strand
GATATTGATAGTTTGTGCGACCTGTTTGGTAGAAGTAGGCAAGCCTATTACCAGCGAAGTAAATACAATTACAAAGAAGAAGTAAAAGAAGAGATTTTACTTCAATTAGTTGAAAAACAGCGAGAACTGATGCCCAAACTTGGTGGTAGAAAGTTGTTAGAGCTAATCCAACCTCGTTTACCAACAGAACTAAGCATTGGTAGAGATAGTTTCTTTGATTTTCTCAGACGTCATGGATTATTGGTGGGAAAGCGACGAAGGCGAGTTAAAACTACTTATAGTAACCATTGGTTGCGCAAGTATCCAAACTTGATTAAAGAATTTGTACCAACAAGAGCTAATCAAGTATGGGTGAGTGATATTACCTATGTTGAAACAGTGGCTGGATTCGTTTATTTGAATCTAATAACCGATGCTTACTCCCGGAAAATAGTAGGTTGGACAATTGGAGAAACGTTAGAAGCTAAGTATACGATTGAAGCCTTAAGAATGGCTTTAAAGCAAGTTCCAAAAGGTACTGAAGGCTTAATTCACCATTCTGATAGAGGAGTTCAATACTGTTGTGGTGATTATGTCAAGGTATTGAATAAGAATCATGTTCAAATCAGTATGACTGAGAATGGAGATCCTCGTGAAAATGCAATAGCAGAGCGTGTGAATGGTATTTTAAAAGACGAGTGGCTAAATCAAATGAAACTCAAATCGATTGAGGACGCTATAAAAGAACTGAAACGAATTGTTCAGATTTATAATAGCTGTCGGCCTCATGCCAGTTTGGATATGAAAACACCAGAATATGCTCACAGCCAATCAGGTGTATTCAAAAAACATTGGAAAACGTATTACAAAACTGCACAAACCGCAGTCTCTGATTAGGTTTTTCAAGGCATAAGTAGCTCTTAGTTGTCATAAAAAAGGATAGCTGAAAACCAACTATCCCATTTTTCTGACGTACTTGTCACTAATCATATGTATTCCTTGTTAGGTTGCTCCTCAGCAGAGCCTAACTCCGCTTGAATATGATAACGCAAAGATAAAAATTAAATGTAAAGCAATTACAGGATTATAAATAAAAAACTGTAAACAAATTTCAGGACGATACAGGGTAAAAATCGCGTTGTTGGGACTGTCGTACATTTTTCAAAATTACATATCACGTGTATAAAGTACGAAAAGGACAGACATTAAAATATCTTGCAGCTTGCAATATATTCTGTCAATTCTTCTGTTTCCAGTCCCGGATTTTGAGATGACCATTTGTGTTCAACCTTCTTTTCGGATAAAGCCAACTCAAAGTGTGACATAGCAATACCCATATCGACCAGTTGTAAATCAGATTGAAGCAGTTTGCTATTGTAATTTGGAGTACGTTTGAGATAAAAATGAAAAACATTATCGACCAATATCACTCTCCATGGTTGTTTATTAGAAGCAGAAGGTGCTAGTCGAATCATTTCAAGAAAAAAACTATAAGCTGATTTTTCTTTTTCGGAAAGTGGCTCGGAAAAAGATTGTAAGAAAAATAGTTCGTCGAATGGTTTACGATTATCCGAACCTGCAAAACGTCTGAACATCTTGTCAATTGTTCGTTTTTTGGTTCCAAAATAGCCTATCGGTATTACTGCAGGAATTATTTCACCGTCCTTTAATTCCACCGAATCAGCAAAAGCAGATTTATTGTATGTTCCACCCAGCCAGCATGTTCCAATATTAAGATTGGCACAATATAAGATTAGTTTTTCCAGACAAAAGCCAAAATCTTCGAAGTTTTTATCCGAATCAGTAATTTTTCCGGTCATAAAACTGTTAGTTCCAGAAATTACCCCGTAAGTGCCAAGCTTTATGTCTTTATACTTATCAGAACTTCCATCAATCCAGTAAAAATCAACCTTATTGCCGAATAAACCTACCGAATTAGCCTGCATAAAATCAAGAACCTGTTGTTTTACGGCCGGTTCAATGGGTATGTTGCTATAGGTGCGGATTGATTTCCGGGATCTGATTACTTTTTCTATATCTTGTATCATGTATTTATTTTAAAAGATTCAGCAAACAATTTTCCATCTCCTCAAAGAAAAAGGTCAGTGGTGAGGTTATAACAACTTTAACTGCACCCTCTTTCTCACCGCATCTACTTCCAAAACCCTCACTTTTAAATGCTGATGCACCGAAACTACTTCGGCGGGATTGCTGATATAGCGGTCGGACATATTGGAAATATGCACCAGTCCGTTTTCCTTGATGCCAATATCAACAAAAGCACCGAAATTAGTGATATTGGTTACTATTCCGGGTAATTCCATACCTATTCGCAAATCGCTGATAGTCTTTACATTGGCGTCAAATTCAAAAACCTTGATTCCGCTTCGTGGGTCACGTCCGGGTTTTTCAAGTTCCTGAATAATGTCATTTAAGGTAGGAATTCCGACGGTTGGGGTAATATACTTCTGTAAATCAATGCTTTTTTTTAATTCCTTGTTTTGAATCAATTCCTTTACATCCACTTTCAAGTCTTTAGCCATGGCTTCAACAATTGAATAACTCTCGGGATGTACAGCCGAATTATCCAGAATATATTCAGCATCGGGAATCCTTAAGAAGCCTGCACACTGTTCGAAGCTTTTTGCGCCCATTTTAGGCACTTTCATAAGCTGTTTACGGCTTTTAAAGGCACCATTCTCGGCACGGAAGTCCACAATGTTTTGTGCCAGTTGAGGTCCAAGACCGGAAATATATGTTAGTAAATGCTTGCTGGCCGTATTTAGATTCACTCCTACCCGATTCACTGCATTTTCAACAGTTTGGTCGAGTGCTTTTTTCAGTTTTGGCTGATCTACATCGTGCTGATACTGCCCAACACCGATTGATTTCGGGTCAATTTTTACCAACTCAGCTAGTGGGTCCATCAGTCGCCGACCGATAGAAACCGCTCCACGTACCGTTACATCATAATCAGGAAACTCATCACGGGCAATTTTAGAGGCAGAATAAATGGAAGCACCGTTCTCGCTCACCACAAACAACTTCACTTCACGGTCGAAGCGTGTATTCTGAATAAACTGCTCTGTTTCACGCCCTGCAGTGCCATTTCCGATAGCAATTGCCTGAATATCGTATGCTTCCACCATTTTCTGAACCTTTCGCATGGCTTGAGCAGTCTCATTTACAGGGGGATGTGGGTAAATAGTTTCGTTGTGCAGCAGGTTTCCCTGTGCATCAAGACAAACTATCTTACAACCCGTTCGGAAGCCAGGATCAATGCCCAGGACACGTTTTTGTCCCAATGGAGGAGCTAAAAGCAGTTGTCGAAGGTTCTCTGCAAATACCCTAATCGCTTCGGTGTCGGCCTTGGCTTTACTTTCGGAAGCAAACTCAGTTTCAATGCTTGGTTTCAGTAATCGTTTATAGGCATCTGTCACAGCATCAGCTACTTGTTCAGCCGATTCTGTTTCACCTTTCACGAAAATACGGTCTAACTTTTCCAAACAATGTTCATCTTCAGGCGAGATATTAACCCGTAAAAAGCCTTCTACTTCACCCCTTCGCATAGCTAACAGGCGGTGTGAAGAACAACGCGCCAATTTTTCGGTCATATCAAAATAATCACGGTATTTCTGAGCTTCTTCGTCTTTTCCTTTAATCAGTTTAGATGAAATAATAGCTTCACGTGCAAAAATCATTCGAATAGAGTTACGTGCTGCTTCACTTTCATTAATCCATTCTGCTATAATATCGCGTGCTCCGGCCAATGCATCGTCCACATTTTCCACTTTATCTTTGACAAACGGCAATGCCATGCGCTCCACATCGTTCGATTGTTGTTTATTTAGCATTTTAGCAAGCGGTTCAAGCCCTTTCTCGCGTGCAATTTCTGCTCTTGTACGGCGTTTGGGTTTATATGGCAGGTAAATGTCTTCCAGCTCGGTTATATTCCAGCAGTTGTCAATACGGGATTTCAGTTCATCGGTCAGTTTATCCTGCTCCTCAATAGATTTCAACACTGCCAGTTTACGTTTTGCCAGTTCACACAGTTTGTCGTATTGCTCTTTGGTATCACCCAACTGCACTTCGTCCATGCCGTCGGTCATTTCTTTACGATAACGGCTTATAAAAGGTATAGTGGCACCTTCATCCAGCAGTTGAATGGCATTTCTGACTTGTTTTTCAGTAAGTTGAAGCGAGGAAGCAATCAGAGAGATAAATTTAGCAGGAATTTGTGACATTAAATAAAAGTTTGAAAGTTTGTAAAGTTATAAAGTTGAAAGTTTATAAAGTTGAAAGTATATAAAGTTTTTAAAGCCACCTTTAGGGGGTTTCGGGTCGTTCTTTTTAATGCAGGATCTTAAATACCAGCTCTTTCAGCAATTCACCTTCGTCGGTACTGGGGTTATCAATGCCTTTGTAGCGAGCATCGGTTTCACGAATGCAGGAAATAATGCTCATGGTTTTCCAGGCACCAAAGCTTTGAGCGGCTTTTTGGTAATCTTTTACAAAATAGGGATTTATCCTCAGTTCCGAAGCAACTGCTCCCTGACTTTTATCTGATAAATAATGGTAAATCATCAAATCGCAAAAGAACTTAAACAACTGAGCAAGTGTAAGAACCATTGGATTAGCTTTCTTATTATCCGCAAAATAACGAACTATACGATTTGCTTTCAGCACATCTTTGTTTACCAATGCAACCTGCAATTCAAAAACATTGAAATCTTTGCTTATTCCGATATTTTTCTCTATTAATTCAGGTGTAATACTATGTGATTCAGATGGCTTTGTTAGAATTAGCTTATCAACTTCATTGACCAGTTTACTCAAATCCGTTCCCAAAAATTCAGAAAGCATAGCCACAGCCTTTTCATCAATCGCTACATTTTTTGATTTACAATACTTCGAAATCCACGAACCTACTTCATAGTCACGCAGTTTTGCTGATTCAAAAACCGTTGCTACTTTATTTATTTCCTGAAACCACTTTTTTCGTTTATCCGGCGTGCCATATTTATAACAAAATACTAATATGGTGGATTTTAATGGATTAGAAAGATAATGAACCAAATTATCCCAATCTTTAATCAACTGAGCTTCCTTAATTATCAATACCTGATGTGTTCCCATCATCGGATATCGCTTGGCAGCATTAATTACAGTGTTTATATCTACATCTTTTCCATATAATATACTTAAATCAAACTCTTTTTCAGCTTCATCCAACACATTTTTCTGAATATAATCCGATATAACATCAATGTAATAAGGCTCTTCGCCCATTAAAAAGTAAACCGGAGCATATCGCTTTTGTCGTAAATCAGATAGAATTTGATCGTGAGAGATGGAATCTTGTTTTGCCACTTTGTTAAAAAGGTTGATCAGTAAATTGATTGGATGATTGGTTAATGCAAGTCAAGAAAATCGAAAATAAAGAGGTCTTATTCAAAACGTAAATGCTTAACTGTTTTACTATTATGAATCAAAGATGATAAAGCTTTTACACCTATTTTAATATGCTCCTCAACGAAATTAGCAGTTACTTTCTTATCACTTTCGGATGTTTTAATACCATCTTCCTGTAAAGGCATATCCGATACGAGTAACAAAGCACCTATTGGAATTCCATTGTAAAAACCAACAGAAAACAAGGTTGCAGTCTCCATATCAACCGCTAAAGCGTGAGTTGAGCGTAAATATTCTTTAAAATCTTCGTCATGTTCCCAAACTCTGCGATTGGTAGTATAAACCGTTCCTGTCCAGTAATCCTTACCAAAGTCACGGATATTCGACGAAACTGCACGCTGCAGACTAAATGCCGGTAAAGCTGGTATTTCGGGTGGAAAATAATCGTTTGAAGTTCCTTCACCACGAATGGCTGCACTTGGAAGTATATAATCGCCCATTTTATTTTTATCTTTCAAGCCACCACATTTTCCCAAAAACAAGACAGCCTTGGGATGAATAGCCGATAAAATATCCATTATAATGGCTGCATTCGGGCTTCCCATGCCAAAATTGATTATAGTTATGCCATTGGCAGAAGCATTTGGCATATTGCCATCACGTCCCAAAACCGGCACATTAAACCATTCAGCAAAAAGTTCTACATAATTATTGAAGTTCGTAAGCAAAATATATTCTGTGAAATCTTCCAATGGTCGCTTCGTATATCGTGGAAGCCAGTTTTCGACAATTTCTTTTTTTGTTTTCATTCATGTATGTATTAAATTGTTTTTGTAACTTCGCATTCATAAATGAAGCAAAATTCTCACTTTCAAAAATAGTGGAAACAAAAATACAAAAAATGTGGCAATTAAATCTACCTGAGTATAATTTTCGTATAAAAAAACAGAATGAGAAACATCTGATTTTCGATTCTCAGCGTAAACGTTATGTTTCGCTCACTCCCGAGGAATGGGTTCGACAACACTTTATTCGCTTTCTTATTGAAGCAAAAGGCTATCCTGCAGCACTTATAGCAGTTGAGAAGCAACTAAATATGAATGGAATGAAAAAACGTTGCGATGCTATTTTGTATGATCGAGAAGCAAAACCGGTAATGATTATCGAGTTTAAAGCACCAAATGTGACAATAATTCAGGAAACTTTTGATCAGGTGGCCGTGTATAATGCCAAATTAAGGGTAGATTTATTTATAATAAGCAACGGAATTGAGCATTATTGCTGTAAAGTGAATGCTGAAACTGCCCAATATGAGTTTTTTTCTGAAATTCCGGATTTCAACTCACTTTTTGTAACAAAAATGTAATATCAATTTAGTTCAATGTAAATCAATTGATTAATTATATTTTATCTAAATTAAAACAAAATCACTTACACATTTATCGTTAATAATCATGGCAAAACTGAAGATTTAACCCCAAAGATGCAATTTATGTGTTTTAAAACATGTATTTTTGCACTGTCAATTAGAAATAGTTGATAATACAAATCTAATACAAGGAAATCCACTTATTAACTGTAAGGGAATTCTTTGTATTTTTTATTAGTATAAATTTAAAATATTAGGTTATGAAAAAGATTTTGTTTTCAGTTATGGTGTTGGTGTCATTCTCAACTGCTTCTTATGCATTAAATCAAGACGAAGATTATAAAGCGTTACACAAATTAACAAATAAGGATGCGTTTATTAGTCTTGTAGGGTATATTAATGCCGACAATGATCAGGCTAGCTTTTTGAAAGAAGTATTTAAAACAACAGTTAATGAACTAAAAACTGCAGAAAAAAACGACAATGAAAAACTTGCAGAAAATGTTATGAACTACAATTTATATAATGCAAAATGCATATTGTCAGAAGAACAATACAAAAAGTATTTAGTGTTTCTAAATTATTATTTAAAAAACGATAATTTGTTGTCAATCAACAAATAAAAATTAAAATTACATTCTCTAAATGACACCAAAAAGGGTGTTTCTCGTCTGAGAAACACCCTTTTCTATTTGTTTTTCAACCGAGAAATTACCTGTTCACTTTTCAATTCCCTGAGTGCATCGTTAGCAATCCATCGGGCTGATTTTGAATCTTGTAGCAGAATTCGTTCGGCACATTCAATGGCTATTATGCGCAAAGCTTCATTTCGCTTCCCAATCTGTCTTAATGCCCAGTTCACAGCTTTTCTTACAAAATTACGTTCATCATAAGCTTCACGTTCGATTAGTTCAAAATATTGATTGAATGACTCGTCTGTTGCTTTTTTGTCGTAAAACACTAGAGCACACATTAAAACAAAGGCAGTTCGCTTCACAAACTCCTCATTTGCTGCGGAATATGAAAATATTTTTGAATGTGCGTATGGTGTTTTGATTAATAAACCACAGCACTGATCGCAAATATCCCAGGAATCAAAGTCATAAACCCAGGCATCAAACTGTTGTTCTGTCACTTTTTTTGAATCATCAATAAATGAGGCAAGAATTCTGGCTTCATGAATTCCTGTTTTCCACAACTCTAAAGCCAATTCATGATTTTTACCTATCTTCTTTGATAAAAATCTTAAATCAGGTATTCTAATGCCCAAAGCGTGTGAATTTTCAATTCCAAACCTTTCTAATTGAGCAAAATGAACTGGATTTGAAAGAACTTTCAGTTCTGTAAGTACTTCATTTATATACATATAATTAATACCTGAAACATTGAATATAATATATAACGTTGATATAAATTTGACAAAACGAGATGGGTATTAAACTTCCAAAGCACCAATTATTTCTGAAACAGACTGAAAACCATGACGGTCGAGGTAATCATTAATTCCATCAACCACTTTAATAGAAACTGTAGGATCAATAAAATTAGCTGTGCCAATCTGAATAGCAGAAGCTCCTGCCAGCATAAATTCAATGGCATCTGCCGCATTCATAATACCACCCATACCAATAACCGGAATCTTTACAGAATTAGCCACCTGCCATACCATACGTAATGCTATTGGCTTAACTGCAGGACCTGAAAGTCCACCGGTAACAGTGGAAAGTACTGGTTTTCTTTTCTCAGAATCAATTGCCATTCCAAGTAAGGTATTTATAAGTGATACAGAATCAGCCCCTTCAGCCTCTACAGCCAGTGCAATCTCCGAAATATCGGTCACGTTTGGCGAAAGTTTTACAATTAATTCATTTTTATACACTCTTCGCACAGCCTTAACTACCTGAGCAGCAGATAAACAGCTTGTTCCGAATGCCATTCCACCCTCTTTTACATTCGGACAAGATATGTTCAACTCAATTGCAGGGATTTTTTCAATTGAATTTAACTTCTCAGCTGTTTCAATGTATTCATTTATAGTCGAACCGGAAACATTCACAATTATATTTGTATCAATATTCTTTACAGTTGGCAAAATATGATTTATAAAGTAGTCGATGCCCTTATTTTGCAGTCCTACAGCGTTTAGCATGCCTGATGGAGTCTCGGCCATACGTGGATAAGGGTTTCCCTGACGGTCACGAAGTGTAGTTCCTTTCACAAATATACCACCAATTCGCGATACATCGAAGAAGTCTGAGAACTCCGTCCCATAACCAAAAGTGCCGGATGCTGTCATTACCGGATTTTTTAGTTGTAACTTGCCAATATTGATATTTAAATTTGCCATTTCAGCTTTGTAATATTAAAAACAGGTCCAACAGTACAAACACATAAATGTCCTTCGGTTGTATCAGTCACACAACACAAACAAGCACCAAATCCACATGCCATTGTATTTTCCAGTGACACTTCGCAAAATGTCTTTTTTTCGGTAGCATAAGCAGCCACAGCCTTCATCATGGGGGTTGGTCCACAAGTATAAATATAATCAAAATGTAAAGATTTCAGTAACGAATGTTGTGTCACAAAACCCATTTCTCCATGAGAACCATCTTCGGTAGTTGTGTAAACATTACCAAACTGGTTAAATTCATTTAGTTGCAATAAATTATCCTTTGAACGACCTCCCAGTACAATGTTACATGTGAATCCACGCTCTTTCAAGTACGATCCCCAGTATAATAATGGAGCAATTCCAACACCTCCACCTACTAAAAGAATCTTTGAATCCTTATTTTCAGGTAATGTAAAACTATTTCCAAGGGGAAAAACCAAGTTAAGTGTTTCACCCGACTTTAATTCACTCATTTTTTGGGTACCATCGCCTACAATTTGAACTAACAACCAAAGTTCATTAGCTTCATAATCAATATAATTAATGGAAATAGGGCGGCGGAGAAAAGTATTTGGAGAGTTATCAACCCTGACTTCAGCAAATTGACCGGGTAAAATTTCGGGCAGTTTCTCAGTGGATGTCAGTATTAGAAGCGAATATTGATTGTTCAGTGTTTCATTTTTCTTCACAATCAAATCGAGAATGAATTTCTTCATTAAGCATTTATTTGTGTATCAATGATTTAAAATCAGTAATACATAGATTAATTTTAAATAAAAAGCTTTGCAAAATTACAAATTTATCCCGATTCAGCAAATATTAATGATGACTCAATTCATTAAATTATGCCAAATAATCAGTTTAGTCATTAGTATTGCTGTGAGTATTGATATTATTTCTATTGTAATTCCTGAAAAGTATTATCAGAGTAATAAACAATAATTTTCTTGACAATTTTTCCGGGAACTTCTATTTGTTGAACCTGAACTGGTTGTTCTGGTTGAAATGAAGTTTCTTGAACAGGAATTTCAGTAGTTGGTTGGATTTTCTGCTGATTGCTTGAAATTGATGTAGTATTTTTTTCGGTCTTTATTGGTTCTGAAATACTTGATTTTGAAGGACTTTCATCTATTGGATCAAATAATGAAGGCATTTGAGGTTGCTTTACAATTCGTTCAATCGTTCCCTGACCCATAATAAGCCATTCTGGACTGATGTGAGGGAATCGATTTAAGATACTTTGAAGCACTGATAAGCTAGGATTATTTCTTCCATTCAGAATATGGGATAGAGTAGAGCCTTGTATTCCAATAGCAGACGCAAATACAGCGGAATTCATTCCTTCAATTTGCATTACTTTTTCAATTCTATCTTTTTCACTCATAATTTCAAGTATAATTGTGAACTATATAATTATAATTACTTTACAAAGATATGTGAAGTATTTCACTTATGCAAACCATACACATTTGTGATAATAGACATTTGTGATTTACATATGTAAATAATACAAATGTTTAGGGATGGGTGACTTCATTATAGTCAAATGTCTATTATATAGCTATTTAATATGTATATCTAAAGTTTGTTTTAATTAAATTAGTGGTTTAGAATTAATAATATATATTACTTGATAATCAGTAGTTTATTAGTAGTTTATT
>CAIKVR010000380.1 GCA_903830915.1 uncultured Bacteroidales bacterium | reverse complement strand
CGTTTCAAGTGACCAAAGTGGCAACCTGCTTCTAATAATTCTTCGAAATTTGTTCTTGACATTTTTGTTGTTTTTAATTTTGTTTACTTTCTGTGTGAAATCAATTACCGGGTAGCCATCCAATATACTATGAGTCCCGGTAATTTAGATACTAAACTAATGTGCCAATGTGTTAATAAGTCAATGTGCCAATTAATTGGCTTATTGGCAAATTGATGAATTGGCAAATTGATATTAACGTTTTGAGAACTGGAATCTCTTGCGGGCTTTTGGTTGTCCCGGTTTTTTACGTTCCACTTCACGTGGGTCGCGGGTCATGAATCCATCTGCTTTTAATGCAGGTTTGTCTTCAGGGTTGATTTTCACCAACGCTCGGGCAATGGCTAAGCGTAATGCTCCGGCTTGTCCGTTGAAACCACCTCCATCGAGATTTACTTTGATATCATATTTTTCAACAACTCCTAATTTATTAAGAGGTTGTTTTACAACATATTGTAGAATTGGTGAAGGGAAATATACAGAGATATCACGTTTGTTAATTGTAATTTGTCCTGTTCCTTCGCTCACGAAAACACGAGCAACAGCCGCTTTTCTTCTTCCTAAGGCATTTATTACTTCCATACTGATTATTTAAGTGAGTTTAAATCGATTTGTTTTGGTTGTTGAGCTTGCATGTTGTGTTCTGCACCTGCAAAAACATACAAATTACCCAATAAGACTGCTCCTAAACGGTTTTTAGGCAACATACCTTTTACTACCTTTTTAATCAGTTTTTCAGGGCTTTTTTCCATCAATTTGGCAGGAGTAATTTCGCGTTGTCCACCCGGATAGCCTGTGTGGCTAAGGTAAATGCGATCATTCCATTTATTACCTGTTAATTGAACTTTGTCTGCATTGATAATAATCACATTATCGCCACAATCAACGTGAGGAGTAAAACTTGGTTTGTATTTTCCGCGCAAAAGTTTTGCAACTTTCGTGCCCATACGTCCCAATACCAAATCGGTAGCATCCACAACTACCCATTCTTTCTGCGCCGTAGCTTTGTTGGCAGAAATGGTTTTATAACTTAACGTATCCACTTTATAAAAATGTTTTTTAATTAATAATTAAGTCGTTTTACTTGTTTCAATCTCATTTTGGAAGAGGCTAATCGGCACAAAATAGGATATTTACACTCAATAAATCGAACTTTTACATTGTGATAATAAACGGACTGCAAAAATACTCTTTTTCTTTGGATTACCAAACACTTGAACATCTTTTTTTTAAACGGTATTTTTCTGGCTTTTTATGTTGACGTTTTAACCGAAAAATCACTGTGTTTGCAACATGAAAAAGTTAGAGTTGGAATTCTACAAACATGATGCAGTAACAGTTGCAGAGAAATTACTGGGCAAAACTTTAGTTCGCTGTTGGGATGATGGTTTAGTAAGCAGATACCGGATTACTGAAACCGAAGCATATCTGGGTGAAGAAGATAAAGCCTGTCATGCAAGCAAGGGTCGGACTCAACGCACAGAAATTATGTATTCTGAAGGCGGAAAAGTTTATGTTTATCTTATTTATGGTATGTACTGGATGTTGAATATAGTTACAGGAGCTGAAAATCATCCGCAGGCAGTTCTGATTAGGGGAATTGACAATATTATTGGTTCTGGCAAAGTGGGTAGAGAATTGAGAATAGACAGAAGCTTCTACGGTGAGAATTTACCTGACTCCAACCGAATTTGGATTGAGAATGCACCGGAAGTAACCTGTTTTATCACTGCTCCACGCGTTGGTATTGATTACGCAGGCGAAGAATGGCGAGATAAACCGTGGCGATTTATATTGAAATAAAAAACCCGTCTGAATCTCTTCAAAGAAATTCAGACGAGTTCATTTTTTAACTTGCGAAAGTGTCTTAAAACACCTTATGATTCAATGTCGTTAAGTTAGTGATTTTTCATAATCTCTTGTAATTCATTTAATAAAGCTTTTTCGATCGTACAAATACTTCTCCATATCCGTTAACGAGCTGCACAGGAGTTCACTTTCACCACTGGGAAGTTCTATTCTTATGAGTCGACATTTTATTTCTTTGTCGTGCCAATGGGGATAATCCTTGAGTATCTTCCTGTCTTCCTTTGGTAGGAAGAAAGTTACAATCTGTTCTTTCATACCACTTTTCTTGAACTTATCCACTTCCAACCACCAATCATCTTTCATTCTTACACAAAAGTGTAGCTTCTTGGCTAACAACAAAAAACAAGGCCTTGTTGGATATCCCCTGTCCAGAAGTAAATCATCCTCCATGGCACATTCCAGATGTTGGTAAAGCAAATCAGGTTCACTAGAGGCGTAAGGGGCTATCTGTGAATCTACCGCCAGCAAATTCAACACATCATAAAATACAGAACACAGTGCCAATGAACATCACTATCAGCATTAGGTATTTTTCCACTACCAACAACACACACTTTTCGGAAAGTAAATACCTCGGCTTGATAACTGTTTAAATGTTATATTTTGTGATATGCATCACATTGCATATATTTGCAACATATTCCGTAAAATCAATTCTAAATGCAAAATGATTGTAGAAAATGTCCGTTTAAAACTAAGGCTACATCCATGCTTAGTGAATGTAGTTTGGATCAGTTATCAACCAACCATTTGGAGCTTAAATTAAAAAAAGGCGATTCGATTATTAAGCAGGGAACTTACTCAACCAATGTGGTTTTTTTACGAACCGGTTTGGCAAAAATTCATATTGCAGGTCCATATTCAGAGCAAATTGTAAAAATGGTGAATGCGCCAAGTTACCTGGGATTGCCAACAACATTTGGAAGCAAAATCAATCAATATTCCGTTACAGCCGTTTCGGATGCAGAGGTTTGCTTTATTGATTTAGAGGTTTTTCAAACTATATTGGATGAAAACAAGGAATTTAACCGTGAAATAATTCAGGAATTCTGTAAAAACGAACTGGAATCATTTCATCGCTGTGCAAACCGTACCCAAAAGCTAATCCGTGGAAATATGGCGGATGCTTTGCTTGATTTTGCGGATAAGATTTTTAAGTCAGACACCTATCTGCTACCATTTTCTCAAACTGAATTTGCCAATCTGGTGGATACAAGCCGCGAAAGTGTAAGTCGGGTACTGGCTGAGTTTGACAAAGACGGGATAATAAAGGTTACCGGCAGACAAATTGAGATATTAAATAAGAAATCACTTATTCTGGTAAGTCAGAACGGATAAGTCTACTTTATCTCTGATAACAAAATTGACTGAATACTTACTTTTGCTTTGCCTTCTTGTTTCAGCATACAGTTTTGAATCCGTTTGCGGAACTTCCAGCAGGTCATTTGGTTGAGTCCAAGCTGGTCGGAATAATTATAGGTCGAAAAATCACTTCCCAACACGCAAACATTGTAAGCTATAAAAAAAGCTTTGTTCAGCGGAAACTTCAAGTTATGAAAAATTGTGTGCGCTGTAGCCGACTCTTCCGATTTACAGCGTGTGCAGCGACGAGATGAAGGCGATTTGCCCTCACAAAAATTGGTATGACCACATTTCCGGCACACATAACCTTCTTTCCATTTCATATCTGCCACAAATTTAAAAACTTTATCGCTTTCAGAAAAAAGTTCCTGCGCAAATTCCGGTTTTATATCTTCCTTAAATAACATGATTGTCAATCAATTTAGTGATTTTAATTCTTGAATTACGCGGCAAAGATATAAAATAATTTAGTGATATCAAAACAATTTATTAGTGATACTATTATAATTTAAAATATTGTTTATACCTTTGCAGCGTCAAACAAAAAAACAACAAAATTAGTATGATAGAAACATTAAAGAAATTATTCGGAATTAAGCCTCAGGTCGATTTTGGGGAATTAGTAAGACAAGGTGCCATCATTATGGACGTACGCACAAAAGCTGAATATGCGGGTGGTCATATTAGGGGTTCAATCAATATACCGTTGGATAAAATAGATGCGAATCTTGGAAAATTAAAAAACAAAAATCAGGTTATTATCACCTGCTGCGCTTCAGGTTCGCGAAGTGCCATGGCTCAGAGTGGGCTTAAATTGCGCAGTTATACCAACGTGTATAACGGTGGAGGCTGGATGAATTTGAGAAATAAAATATAGTCAATAGTTTATAGTTTATAAAATATATGGAAAAGATTGTAATTATAGGTGGTGTAGCTGCAGGAGCAACTGCTGCAGCTAAAGTTCGACGCATTTCAGCGGATGCACAGATTAGCATGATTGAGGCAGGTCCGGATATTTCGTTTGCAAACTGTGGTCTGCCTTATTATATTGGCGGCGATATCAAAAGTCGTTCGAAACTGATTTTACAAAGCCCTGAAAGTTTTAAAGAACAATATAATGTAGACGTATTTATTAACACCAGTGTAATTCATATTGATAGAGCTAATCATTTAATAAAAACAATTAATAGTCAAACCGGTGAGGAAAAATCGTTTGAATACAGCAAACTTATTTTGGCTCAAGGTGGCCGACCCATCAAACCAACATTGCCCGGAGCTAATTTGGAGCATGTATTCACGCTTTGGACGCTCGAAGATATGGATAAAATTGCAGGTCATCTGGACGAAAAGAAACCAAAAAATGCTGTAGTAGTTGGCGGTGGATTTATCGGACTTGAAATGGTGGAAGCACTTACTAAACGTGGTTTGAAGGTAAATGTGGTGGAAATGATGCCTTACGTGATGGCTGTTATGGAACCTGAAACTGCAGGATTTATCGAAAATAAAATGCTTTCGTATGGAGTTGGAATTCATACGGGAACAGGAGTGACCGAAATCACTTCAAATTCCGTGAAACTGGACAATGGAAAAACATTGGAAGCAGATATGGTTTTACTGTCAATCGGTGTCCGTCCAACGTTGCAGTTGGCTAAGGATGCCGGACTTGTAATGGGAGAAGCCGGTGGTCTGCTCGTGAATGAGCAGCTTCAAACCAGCGATACTGACATATTTGCTGCCGGTGATATGGTGGAAATTGAACATCGGGTAAATGGGAGAAAAGTACGAATTCCACTTGCAGGACCGGCTAATCGTCAGGGACGAATTGCAGCAGAAAATGCGTTGGGTGGAAATCATTCATACAAAGGTGCCCTAGGAACTTCGATTGTGCGTGTGTTTGAAGCTGTGGCAGGAATTACAGGACTGTCATTGAAACAAGCTCGGGCTTTGGGAATGGATGCCGATGCAGTGGTGGTACACAAAGAACATCATACAAGTTATATGCCCGGTGCTGAAACAGTAACAGTTATGCTGGTATACGACAAAAAAACAGGAGTTGTGCTTGGCGGACAAACTGCAGGTTATAAAGGTGCGGATAAACGTCTCGATGTGATTGCTACGGCTGCTGCCGCAAAGTTGACAGTCAGCGATTTGGCAGATATTGACTTTTCCTACTCGCCGCCTATCGGAACTGCCAACGATGCGATGAATATGGCTGCATTCACAGCAGAGAACAGAATGTCAGGTTTTAGTCCTTCGGTTATTGTTACAGAACTTGATAGTTTTGTTGAAGGTAAGTATCCGGTTTTTGTTGATGTTCGTGATGTATTTGCTTTCAAGAAAAGTCATGTCGAAAATGCGGTTCATATTCCATTGGAATTACTGACGCAGCAAATCAGCAATATACCTGCAAATCGTCCGGTAATTGTGTATGACGAAACGGGGAAGAAAGGTCATCAGGCGCTTCGAACACTTGTCGGAGCAGGTTTCAGTGACGTGACCAACATTTCAGGTGGTCATACATCCCTGCAACGCCATGCCCGCGCTACAGGATTTAAAAATATCAGCGTTGAATTGTTGCCTATAGAAAAGAAATCGGCTGAAAATGAGACGAAAGAAGTGCAGGAAGTGAAAGAAGAAAAAACAGTGTCAGTAAACGAAAATTCAGTTCTTATTGTGGATGTTCGGACTGTACAGGAATTCAAAACCGGTGCTTACCCCGATGCAGTGAATATTCCATTGGATGATTTAATGCGCCGCCGTGAAGAATTGGGTAATAATCTAAATCGTGAAATCGTGGTTTATTGTGCTTCAGGAGGTCGTTCGGCTTATGCTCAACGGCAATTGATGCAAATTGGATTTACTAATGTAGCAAACGGCGGAGGATTGTCGCAGATGATGTCTCGCCAAAATGTGCAGCAAGCAGTGCCGAAAGCATTTTCGGCAGAACCCTTGATTGTGGATGTTCGGACTCCTGCTGAATTTGCCGGTGGTGCTTATCCCGGAGCAGTAAATATCCAATTGGATGAACTCCAAACAGATTAGAAGAATTAGGTGATAAATCAAGGGATATTACCGTTTATTGTGCTTCGGGAGCTCGTTCGGCCTATGCTCAACGCATGTTACTGCAAATGGGATACATAGATGTAAAAAATGGTGGTGGATTGATGCAGATGATGAGCCGATAAATCCTGTCAATGAAATAACAATAGATGAAAATTAATCACTTTGAAAATCAGTTATTTTCAAAGTGATTTTGTTTTAGTATGATACTTTTACGGGTGATCCGATAAATATCAATACCTTAAAGAAAAAAGTTTAACACAAAAAAGGTCGAACAAATTAATGTGCGACCTAAATTTTGTGGGCGTTGACGGATTCGAACCGCCGACCCTCTGCTTGTAAGGCAGATGCTCTGAACCAGCTGAGCTAAACGCCCTGAATTTGGAAGATTGTGATTAAAAATGTGGGCGTTGACGGATTCGAACCGCCGACCCTCTGCTTGTAAGGCAGATGCTCTGAACCAGCTGAGCTAAACGCCCGATTTGAAATCGGATTGTAATACTTTTCTCCAAAAGCGTTGCAAAGATACTGCTTTTTTTATATTCTGCAAGAAATAAAAGGATTATTTTTTTGTTTAAAACGCAGATTTATACTAATAGCCTTAATACTCAACGACTTTAATTCTATATAAATCATTTTGTCCATTTTTACCATTCAATTTTAAAGTGTACCTTTGCACCCTCAAAATATTTGCACCCACTCTCTGGTTTTGTGAAAACCCGGATAGACTGACAAAAATGGAATGTAAATATCTAACTTTTTAGATATAAATAAATTATGGGAAATATTGTAGCAATTGTAGGCCGACCAAATGTCGGAAAATCAACTCTTTTTAATCGCTTGACAAAAAGCCGCAGAGCGATAGTAAATGATGAAGCAGGAACTACCCGCGACCGCCAATATGGCAAATGCGAATGGGAAGGACGTGAATTTTCAGTAATCGACACCGGAGGGTGGGTAGTCAATTCATCTGACGTTTTTGAAGGCGAAATCAAACGTCACGTAGTATTGGCTATGGAAGAAGCTGATGTTATTCTTTTTTTGGTTGATATACAAAACGGAATAACTGATTATGATTTGGAAGTGGCACAAATTCTGCGTACTCAGAAGAAGCCAGTATTGTTGGTTTCAAATAAAGCCGATACATTTGAATGGCAATATAATCTTGCCGAATTTTATAAACTGGGATTGGGTGAGCCACAAATGATTTCGGCTATAAACGGGCTCGGAACAGGAGATTTTCTGGATAAATTACTCACATTCTTTAATCCTGATATAAAAGATGAAATAGAAGAAGATTTGCCTCGTTTTGCAGTTGTAGGGCGTCCAAATGCTGGAAAATCTTCGCTTATAAATGCTTTGGTAGGCGAAGAGCGAACGATTGTTACAGATATTGCCGGAACTACACGCGACTCTATTTACATGCGTTTTAACAAATTCGGTCACGATTTTTATCTGGTAGATACAGCCGGAATCCGCAAAAAGGCGAAAGTGAATGAGGATTTGGAGTATTACTCCGTTGTACGCTCAATTCGTGCCATTGAGAACTGCGATGTGTGTGTTCTTATGATTGATGCCACCCGTGGAATTGAAAGTCAGGACTTGAATATCTTTTCGCTGATTCAGAAGAATAAAAAAGGGTTGGTTGTTTGTGTTAATAAATGGGATTTGATTGAAAGTAAAGAAACTGCAGATATTAAGTCTTTTGAACGTTCTATACGTGAGAGGTTGGCACCATTTGTTGATTTCCCTATAATTTTTGGTTCAGCATTGACAAAACAACGTATACTTAAAGTCCTTGAAACTGCAGTAACGGTTTACGAGAACAAACAAAGAAAAATTGCAACAGCAAAACTTAATGAGTTCTTATTGCCGGCAATAGAGAATTACCCACCACCAGCTCTCAAAGGAAAGTTTATCAAAATAAAATACGTAACTCAGCTACCTGAAACACAAGTACCTACCTTTTTATTTTTCGCTAATCTACCTCAATATGTAAAAGAACCATATAAGCGATTTTTGGAAAATAAGATTCGGGCAAAATACGAATTTAACGGTACGCCGATTCAAATTTTTGTTCGTCAAAAATAATAAAAAAATGCAACTGAGTTTCAGTTGCATTTTTTTTATCACAGAAAGTTATTTTAAAACCCACTGTATATAATTTTAAGTGTCAATGCATCAGAAACACTTTTGGTATTTTCTTTATTGCCTCGAAGTCTTACAGCACTCATAAGATATTGTTGTTTTATCGAAGAAATTGATGTAGTTCCACTTGTACTTGTTGATGTACCAACCGCTACTGGAATTAATCTGAGTTTAATTGCAGATGCATTACCACCTGAGTGCTTGAGTTCATTTGCAATTAACGTAGCGACATCAAATGAATAGTAACGTTCATAATTACTTGTTGATCCTACCTGACCTACAGTATATCTGCCCAATACAGAACATGTATCAGATGGTAGTTCACTGTTTTTAAAGAAGTTATCCGGGGTTTTACCGTTATCTTTATCTTTTATCAAAAGCACATATTTTACAACAGGATGTAAAGCTGTATCTTCTTCAGTTTTAGCAACATTTACACGGAGTATAGCACTATTAATAGTAAGTCTTTTACCATTTACATCTTTTTTCAGACGTGCTTGAATTGTGTCGAGAGGCAAATTCAATTCCGTATATAAATTAGCTGGTGAAGCTAAGTAAGTTATGGTGTCATTTAATTTAACCCACTTTTTCCTGTCTGGATATTGAATACAATTAACTTGTCGTACCTCACTGCTTGCAGGAAATGTTAGGTAATTATTTATTGTGTCGGTACCATGAATATAATGATAATAATATACCATATTTAACTGTTGACGACCTATATTTAATAATGTAGCAGCACCAAATTGAGCTGTAATATATATTCCTTTAAAGTAATTTACAAAATCGTTGGTTGAATTAAATTTTGAGTCATCTAAAAATCTATTAAGAAACGTTTTAGTTGTATCCTTAAAAACGATTGATTTTGACGTACTTGAGTTTTTTCCTGCCGTTATTTTTCGCTCTCCGATTTTTAACTCTTTTCTTTTATTAGGGTCAGGGTCACAATATATATTTGGGTCAATATTGGATGGATAAATACCAGTATATGAAAATGTTTTAGTCATTTCATAAATATTGATATCTAAAGGCGAAGTCGTACTTCCAAAGCAACTGTAATAATTCAGGAAAATTTTGGCAGAATCTGCCACTGAGTTTGCCGGAAATTTAAAACCTACCGGACAGTTTAACTGCGCTAAAATTTGTGCTCGTATTGTTCCAAAAATAGTGTCATTAAATGTTCCCAATAAGAATGAATCGGGTTGCGAGACAATGGAAATAATAGTGTCTGTCTTTGAAGTAATCTGAAAAGTAGATGCTTTAACAATTATTGAATCGGAATAAGAAAGTGTTCCTTTTCCAACGTCAGTCAAAGTGTCGGTACACGAAGTGACAAATAATGACACCAATAAAATAAAA
Organism: uncultured Bacteroidales bacterium; assembly: GCA_903830915.1. Taxonomy (GTDB): domain Bacteria; phylum Bacteroidota; class Bacteroidia; order Bacteroidales; family Paludibacteraceae; genus Paludibacter. Next base: position 220 of record CAIKVR010000380.1, on the reverse strand, counting down.
ATAACAGAATAAGATTTCATGTATTTTGGGAAGAAAAAATTACAAAATGATTTATTTTAATCTATAAATTATCGTAAAAGTCTACGTAATCGTTGGCGTAATCCTCTTTGTTGAGGTAAGGTAAGAACTTAAGTTTTTTTGATTTGATATATTTAAGAACCTCTTCATTTACAACGGGACTTGATTGAATGACCGCATCCGAATAGTCAATTGCCAGTTT
>CAIKVR010000379.1 GCA_903830915.1 uncultured Bacteroidales bacterium | reverse complement strand
GGGCAGTTAGCTTTATTCCAATAAACAACATTCAGATTGTAAATTATAGTTCAGACAAAAGACAGTTTTTGTCTGATTGAAAACTTATGCCCAGAAATCTCAACTTATTAACCACTTGTTATCCCGAACTCAGGTTAATATTGATATTGGCTCCTTTTGCAACGAGTAATTTTGCAACATCTATTTTTTGAACAGCTGTCATCAGCGGTGTGACACCATTACCATCCTGCGTATCCGGATTTGCCCCTTTTTCCAACAGCAGATTGATTATCTTATAACAATCCTTTTCTTTTCGTTTGCCTTCAATAAAATTAAAAACAGCTTTGTATAATGGAGAGTAATTAAATTTGCTTTTGGCGTTAACGTTGGCTCCGCGTTTAACAAGTAGTTCTACCATCTCGTACAATGAAGTTTGCATAAGTGGTGTGTAGCTGCCAAGTTCATCAGTTCCTTCAATTTTTGCACCCTCATCTAGCAGGTATTTAGCCATTGCCACCTGATCATATATGACTGCCCAAAACAAAGCACTATAAATAACCTCGTCTTTAACACCTAAACTCACTGCCTTTGCCATTATCAATTTTGCTCCTTCTATGTTGCCATGCGTGGCAGCTATATCCAATGCATTGGGTGATACATGGGATGCCGATATTCCTGAAAGAATATCCAGACTTTTCATTTGATTCGCTGATCTGATTACAATATTCGCCCCTTTATCCAAGAGCAATTTTACTACATCGTTGTATTTTTCGGCAGCATACATTAAAGCAGTTAATCCGGATTTGTCCTGAACATCCAGTTTAGCTCCTTTGTCAATCAGAATCTTTGCTATTTCTGTATTTACAACTGACTTCATCAAAGCTGTTTGTCCACTCCGATTCTGAATCTCCAGTTTAGCTCCTCTGTCAATCAATATTTTAGCAGATTCAGTGAATTCTGCAACTGAAAGCATCAATGGAGTATTTCCTCCTGATGCATCAAGTTCTCCATTCCATCTTAACCAGTCGTCCTGTAAATCAATTCCTGCGCCTTTATCGAGAAATAATTTTACCAAATCAGGAAATTCTGCGGCTTTCATTAATGCAGTAAACTTCCACGAAAGTTCTGGCTCCGGACGGATACTATATTCATTAATCCTGATTCCTTTGGCATTTGCCAGAAAAATTGTTATTTCGTGGGATTTACGATTAATTGAATGACATAATATTGTTTGCTTTTCATATTTGAAATTTGGGTCAGCACCTTTTGCCAGACATGCTTTAATGTCTTCAATTTTTTCCCCACGTGAAGCAGATTCAATGTTTTGAGCGCTTAGCCAGCTAACTCCGAACACCATAAATAAAGTAAAAATTATTTTCAGCCTTTTAAATTGTTGTTTTTTCATTTTACAGATTTCAAATATTTCAGTCATCAATTAGAATTTACAGCTCGAAAAATTCACACAGGTTTACAGTTTGGTTTGCGTAAGGCTGTGTATTAAAATACAAAGAAGAGGTAGCGAAAGCTATCCTCTCCTTTACTTTTACACGAATCTACTTTTTCACAAACATCTGATTCGATGTTTTTCCGTTACATTTAATCCGCAATGTATAGACACCCGGAATCAAATTCCCTACATTGAGCGAATTGTTGTTTATCCTATTATCAGACACTAATATACGCCCTATATTGTCGATAATTTCAGCATGTTCAATCATTCCCGGATCTGAATTAAAATGAATTATATCAATGACCGGATTTGGATATATTTTCAGTAAATTCATATTCAAATCAGATGTTCCGGATATCACAAAATCAATCTGATATGGAGTAACAGGCGACCCTGTTATATTATCCGGTACAAACGACAATGATTGATCAGCAGTCATTTCCTGATTAATGGTTGGGTCGTAACTTCTAAACGTAATTTTACTGTTTAAATCGTCGGTGTTACCCCAAATTTGCAGAAATGCCATATATCGTTGATAAGCATCCACATATTTCAATGTAGCAGTTCCACGACATTCGTCACCGATAAATAAGCCTAACTGCATATTTCCATTGCTAACTTCTTTTTTATCGATTGTAGCTATGGCAGTAATGGTCATACTCATTTGATACTTGTTCACATTTACCGACCATTTCATTGTTTCAGTTTCAACATCCAGCTTTTCTGCTTTCGATTGAGAAATATACTGTGATGGATAATTGAATGTTGTTGGAAGTGTATTATTTGAATAATACATGTACCCAAGCCCCGGCATCATATATTGCAGACTACCATACCAAATTCCATCTGAATAGCTGGCAAAACCAAACTGAGACTTTATCTGATCACCTTCTTTGGCATTAAGAGTGCTTAAAGCATCTTTAACCGGCGCTACAAACTGTGGAACATAACCAATATAGTTCCAAAATTGATTGATGGTAACAGGAAAATCCACGGGTTTTGCCATGTTTCCGGTCAGTTTCAGTAGTTGATCCTGATTCATTTTCAACAAATACATTGAGTTTTGGTGTAAATCAAAATCATCACCAATCCAGTTACCATTTGAGTAATCGATAAAGCCATCGAACCTTGATTTCAATAATACTCCATTACTACCAATGTTTGACTTAAATTGTGAAATTAAAGTAGGATTTGTATTGACAACATTCGTTGAAATCCAGTTCCAACCCAGTTTTAAACTCAACTGTTGCTCAATTTTATCGGTAGCATTAAATGCTTTTGGATTATTAACAGACCCAATAATTGAGCTACTCAGGTAATTTATACTATTACCTATCACATCTACGGTTGGGTAAATTCTTCCGGTACCGGCATCCCACAAACTAAATGTAAGTGCTTTTCCGTTTTCAGTATCATCGCCGTAAATATCCATATAGACAATGTAACTATTTTTCGATTTATTAAACTGAGGACTGGCTACACCCACGCATTTTGTACCATTAAATGCTGCGAGTATATCTTCAGAATCTTCCTGATAAACTCCATCAATTTTAATCTGACCAATCAAACTCATTGTCGATTCGAATTCATACGGTGATACACTCCAGTCGGGGCTGGTTCCTGTTATTTTCAACGACACAGGTAACATATCCTTCATGTTGTTATTTCCTGTCAGTATTATTCTACTTTCATACGACCCGATATTTGTTGCTTTATCCACCGTGAAAGTAAGTTCTTTCTTTTCAAGTGGGTTAAGCTTTCCCGAAGCCGCATTTACACTTAGCCAACTTGGCAATCCATCGATTATAAAGTTTTCATATTTGCCTGAATTATTGACAATTACAGCCTTGAAAGTGTATTCATCAAGTACTTGTTTTACGATACTGATTTTCCCGGTTTCCCAGTTCAACCGATTATTGTTGACAAAGGCTGTCCATTTAATTGGAGAAACCAGTTTATTTCCATTCAAGTCGTAAACTTTATTTACTGCAAATTCAAGCATGCAATTTTCAATTTTTGCCAGCGGAGCATCGATATTAAATATAATCTTGTTTTCACTTGCTGTATAGCTGAAACTTACATCTTCTTTCGGACGTGGAACTTTTATTCCGGGAGTCTCAAGACTTGCACTCGAACTCAAGAAGTTAGTATAAATCCCTGTTCCTGATTTTTTAGACGAACAGTCGTTGAATGATGAAGTTATCTGAAGTTGACCACCCGAATCTTTCGTTTGTTCCTCAAAAGGATAATAAGCAATCAGACCGCTTTCAGTCCCTGTTAGTTTAGAACGCATATCCAATCTGAAGTTTTCAGCACCTAAAGCACTGTTCCAAATTCTTACCTCGTCAAGCATACCATTAAAGTATTGATCTTTAACTATAGTAGTTGTTTTTTTAGTGTTTACAACAATACTATCTGAATATCGACGTGAACCTAAAGAAATTGAATCCGATGCCAATCCACCAATTTTACTTGAAGATACCTGAAGTTTCTGTTGTCCATCAATGTAAACATTAGAGTTTCCATTTCGCAAAACACTCATTGCAAAATGATGCCAACTACCATCCAACACAACTGCTTCCGGAACTATGTAAGTATTTCCTTTTGAATTCAGGTTTAATTCACCAGAATTATTAATTCCGATTGATAATTTGTCTGATGAATCGATATCACCAATGCCTTTTCCACAAGAGAAGATAGTTTTGTTAATCTGAGCATTTCCTTTTACCCAGAATTCAATGCTGAAATTATCTTTTTTGGTCATTGGAATTGATGAAGATTTGATTAATAACGACTGATCTGTTCCATTGAACGATGCAGAGTAACCGCTTGGTTCAACAAACCACGAACTATTTACAGTCATATTCCTGCTATTGGCTTTATCAGTTGCAATTTTTCCATAAGCCTCATCCATTGGCCAGTAACCTATAACATTGGTTTCTTTTCCTGATTTAGCTTCATTCATATCACTCAAATCTTGTATTGCACGATTCTCGTTCCAAATCACAACTTGATTAATATTGCCTTTAAATCCACTTCCTACCATCAAACGTCCAACAGGATTAACAGGAGACGAAAGTGTTGTTGAAATTATTGTGCTGGCAGAGTTGCTCGACATTAGATGAACCTGCATTAACTTATTGTTAGCATTATAACTCATAGAAATATATTGCCAATCAAGTGCAGTTGCTATAGATTTAGTACCTACAATCTGATCATTTATTCTTACTTCGACAGCATCTTTCTTCATATTCAACGCCACTTTATCAGCTCCGGCACCAATAGTAAATATATTTCCCATTGTATTGCAGTCCGATGCTGTCTTTAACCAACCTTCTATTGAGAAAGAACCATTTTGCAAAGTTATCGGAGAATCGGTATATGCCTGCGAAGCTGCAGTTCCATTCAAACTCAGTCCTTCTGCATGTTGCAATGTAACTCCATTCAAAACGCCTTTAACTTCAAAATTATCGTTGATTAGGTTTCCTGTCTGAATGTTTTCATTAAATGTAACCGATACTTCACTCTCAGGAGTCAATATTCCATTGGATGGAGATGGTTGTCCCATAGAAGCAGGCAATACCATATCTTTAACAACAGGATATTCAACTGTAATGTTATTGATAATATTTATACCATCCTTACAAAGCGTTTTAGCTCGAACCAGGTAATTCCCATCAGCTAATCCGTCAGTATTTAATTCATAATCAAACGATCCACTTGTTGAATCATTCAAAAGCATTGCTGAACTGTTTGTGATTAGTTTTTGTGTTCGCAGATTTTTTGCAAAAACTTTCTCATGCCAGTTGGTTTCACCTTCCATTTTATATTCCACACTTAATCCAAGGAAATTTTTAAACTCCTGATTAAAGTTTTTCATACTTAATTTGAGTATTGGACCTGTAACTGTATTCAACGTTTGATGATCCAGTGTTAGATCCAGATCACTGCACGAAGGAACATAAGTAGCATTAATAATCTGTTCAGCACTGATTGAGTTATCACAAGGCGATGAGAATTGAAGTTTTATTCCTTTGTATTCCAACACATCCAGTTTTGTTTGATGAAGGGTGAGTGTTTTAGTCAGAATTTCGCCAGGAGCAACATAAAACAATCGTCCACCTGTAAGCGGAGTTCCATCAATTGAGATTATTGCACCATCGGGATTCGATGTATCATCAACCGAAAGCATGTAAGCTCTTGAGGTTGGAACAATGGAGTTACTGCTCAGTTCCAATGAATAAGTTGCATCTTTACCGGTAGGCACATCGGTTTTACTATTGCTCTTGATTCTGATAAATGGCGCTTCAATGGCCTGAGTACCGTTACCAAGTTGTACCAGCTTATTATTATCTGTATAGAACAATGAAGAATCAACTCTTTCGTATGGACATGATGTTTGCCCACCCGCTACCTGAAATATATGACTTCCCAACGTTTTATCAGCATAAGCAGCAGTTAATGTATCCGTTTTTAAACTATTCAGGTCGGTTGAAAGGAATTTATTTCGATATACATTAATAGAGAAGCGGTTATCAGCATCGGGATCAGAAAGAACATATCCAAAAGTGGTAGTTTTACTGGTTGACGACTCATTACCAGACTGTACACCACCACCAATTTTTAATTCAGCTGCATATCCAATTCCAAATCCATTTAAAGCAAAACCACCTTCAGTTCCAACTATACCTGAAGCACTGGATGATTTTCCACTGCTGGTCGTTGTATTATCTGAGTATGTATATGAACGCTCAACGGAAGCACCTGCATCAAACGAGATATTATTTACATCGTAGTTCTTATTGTTCTTTGCATTGAATTTAGTCGATTCATTCGAAAGAATAACATTCTGCCAGTTATTAATTTGTGAGGCAATAGAATCAACTTCGTCATGAAGTTTCAAATTTGCTGCAGGGCGCAAAACAGCATAGGTTGTCTTATCTACACCATAATTTGGATCACTAGGAGCCAGATAGGTAATATATTGATTTTTGGCAGTAATACTATTATTGTTTTTCCGGGTATCAAATTCAGCTTTGGTTACCTGAATCAGGTAAGTTGAAAATTTCTTTCTCCACATAGGTATTTGTGCAGTCAAAATCTCATTCTGACTAAAGCGGAATTCTGTTTTTGCTTTTATATTTGATCTGTTTTGTACCGATTTTTGCAAAACAAATTCATTTGCAACTTTATCAATATCTAATACATTACATTCTGAGATTAATACATTGGTAGAAGTTCCGATATAAACGTCGCCATTAGAGCCCACAAAATCTGGTGAACTGGATGTCTGAATTCTTTCAGTCAATGTCAGACTCTTTTCGTTTGATTTACCGGTAAACTTGGAAAAATCCTGTTCAAAACCAATATGTGTATCATTCGTCCATTTTGCATCCTGAACTGTGAATACACCAAACCCAAATCCCATTGTAACATCGGCACCGGCTTTAACGGTGAGCGAACCTGATGAACTTTGATTAAAATCAGTCTGACTCGAAACATTGTAGGTAAGGGTTGTACCGGTTTCCATATAAGCATAACTTTCCGAACCCGGTGGGTCGCGCAAAACTACTAATGGTACCAACGGTCCTTCTGTTACAAAATTAGTCCCGGCAATTGGTTCCGATCCTAAAACTATACCACTGAAATTTCCATTTTTATTCCAGTAATAATCAGCATTTTCATAATTCATTTTCACTTTCACTCCCAAGCTATGATCAGTTGTAATCAAATTTGGAAATCCGGCAAGAAACTCATAATAAATAAATCCATTCTTATTAAGCGACATTTTATGTTCAGGAATGCTGTCATTAGCAGTATCGTCAGGGTTGGTAGTTTTTACTAATTTGCCCATTGCATTCTCAACGGTAACATCAGCTCCCGATAGTGGAACATCGGTGCTATCTTTATCTGAACGATAGTATCTTTCAAATGCTTTAATTTTGAATATATATTTCTTACCCATAACGAATACAGGTTTTGAAAATTTATATTTCAGATCGGCATCATATAGATTTAATGTGTCATTTTTACCGGTAAGTTTATTTAAGACGTAATAATTTTTCTCCCCAAATGCCCCAGGTGTACCGGAAGTAAGATCGGATACCTCAATACTCGGTTCTACTCTATACGTGAAAATACGTTTTACATTATAATTAAATGTGTCTATTTTATTGTCAATCTTGAGCGTGTCAAAATTAGTCAACAAAGGATTAGTTGTAAATGACTGCTGTTTCTTATTTGATACATCTATTGTT
>CAIKVR010000378.1 GCA_903830915.1 uncultured Bacteroidales bacterium | reverse complement strand
TATTTTGTTGTTCCATTTTTTTGATTATTTTTAATAAATAATAAAGATTAAAATCTACATACCATTAGGAGTTTGAGTTGCTACGCCATTATTACAAGAAATGTTAAAGTGTGGTATTGAAAAATTCGTTAATGCCGGATAACTTAACCCGACATTCTGTATAGCTTCAATGCCGCTTTTTATCGAAGATATTTCCTGACAGGCCTGATTCACATCTGACGGCGTGCTTTGCCAAGACAACCAAAGACCGCAACTGCATTGCTGTCCACCACAAGCAATAACCTTTGGTTCAATTTTAACGCCATATTGAGTAGCAATTGAATCAAATTGCGAAACAGGGTTTGCATCGCAAGTCGCCGATGCGTCATTCCAAGTGGTATTATTAACCGTATTCACAAAACTTGAGCTTGTGGTGCAAGATTGAGATGTTGGGGGCTCATTAGTCGTTGTGTTGCAACTGTTCCAATCTATACAATTTCTGGTTTGTTGACCATTAACACAACTAGTCCAATCACGGCAATCCCACCTTGGTGTACAACTTGTTTGCGTTTGCGTATTGTTTGAATTTAAATTAACGATGGTTACAATTTCTGACCCCCGAATACCTGAGCCATCTTGAGCGGTCGCTATAACAGTCACTGTTCCAGCAGAAGTTGGGTTGAGCAATCCTTGAGAATTTATAGTAGCGGCTCCAGTTCCATTAATAACCGACCACGCCACCGCAGGGCTCGTAGCATTTGATGGTTGTACAGTTGCGGTCATTTGCACACCCACACCGATGGCAACACTTTGTGTCGTTAGAATTCCTCCCACTGTAATATTACTAACCGAAACATTTGTCGGTTGAGTAGGAGTTGCTGTGGCGATGGTGAAATAATTATCGCTAGTATCAAAACCTGAGCTTGATGGATATTCAATCATTACTTTCCATTGATTTCCAACAGTGCTAATAGAACCAGTGTTGCTGCCTCCCACTGTCGCTGGGATTGTCCAAGAATAAGTCCCAAGAGAAGCCAAAATATTCGTCGCTACAGTATAATCATAATTTGAACCTGCTTTGGATAAGTATATTACGACACTACTACTTTGCGGTAAAGATGATGCCCATGTTATATTGTGGGTTTCACCCACTTTCCAAACCTCGCCGCCGTTGGGTGATGTAACGGTGACTGAAAGATTAGAGTTTACGCAAGCGCCGTTTAAACAGCTATTAGGACAGACATATGTTGTTGAAGCAACGCGTCCGTTTGAACAATATGCTTCTGTTAATGTATTGCCTTGGCAACTATCCTCTAAAAATTCAGGACTGGTTCCCGGTCCATTGACTGGAATACTTGCTCGACCACTTACATAATAATTTAATCCGCTATCTGAATCAACACATGTGGCTGGTACCGATGAAACCGTACATCCATACAACGCATTTAATTTTGCTCTGGTCTTTGAGCCAACCGTGCCAGTTTGTGCAATTCCATATTTTTTTTGAAATTGTTTAAGCGTAGATAAAGTATTGTTTCCAAAGGTATCTGGCATACCCATACCTATATGATCCATAGAAACAGTCGCTCCATAACCTTCCTTAGATAACGCTGTCCATAAATCATCTACCTCCGTACCCGTAGAACCAACTATTAAATAAGTATTAAAAGTATGGCACCAACTTGTGGCAGGAGTTGTCGTAGTTGTAGTTCCTTGCTGAGCTTGTATCGCAGCTATCTGTCGCATCAATGATTGAATTTCAGCTTGAAGTTGTGCAATCAATGCTGAATTGTCTGTGGCTTGTGCTTTTACAAAACCAGCAAAACAAAAAAACGCTACTACCAAAACAGATACTATTATTAGGGATTTAATTTTCATTTTTTTTATTCACTAAATTTGACCCGATATTTTTTAAAAGGACTCATTTAGTAAATTTTAGGTTTTAATTATTATAACACAATTAAAAACATTAAAATATGCAACAAATAACAACACAATTTAACGGCCGCCCGACACCTACTATAATCGCCACTCCTATTAAATACTGCCTTTATGCACGCAAAAGCACCGAGTCCGAGGATCGTCAAATCCTTAGCATCGATAGCCAGATCAAAGAGATGCTGGCTGTCGCACAACAAGGAAACTTGAATATTGTTGAGATTAAACGTGAGTCGCATTCTTCAAAGGAGGTTGGTCAAAGACCGGTATTCAACCAAATGATTTCCGAAATCCGGGAAGGAAAATACAACGGCATTTTAACATGGGCGCCCGATAATAACTGGTCTTTTATAATAATCGGAATAAACAAAATTAAATGCAAACAACAATTAGAATTACATTTTTATTGTTTATGAAAATTCCTTATCCAAATTTTGTAAATAAC
>CAIKVR010000377.1 GCA_903830915.1 uncultured Bacteroidales bacterium | reverse complement strand
GAAGTCGTCTTGACTTTTATAATGTTGCTATTTTTGAGAATTTATTGCTGATCTGAATCGGGTCTCGCGAGTTCCAACTCGCGGTATTTATGAATATTCGCGAGTTGGAACTCGCAAGACCCAAAAATAAAGACATTTCAGAAAAAGTCAAGACGGCTTCAACAAAAAAACCTGATATTATTTCAGGTCGTTTTGTTAATAATAAAAAATTATCTAATTTATTTCAATTCGCAGAATGTAGTAGGAATTTTGTCCGATTTCACACTGGCAATGCTTTTCCCACCGTTTAAATGAACCCTGATTATAGCCCGGCCGTTTTGAAGTTCAACCACTCTTGAACCCGAAGCTGTTCCCAAATTATCAATGAGTTTTCCATCACCTGTCAGTCCAAAGCTCACAACGTTTTTAGCATCCAGGCACATAATCTTGTTTACATCCAATAATTTTACTTCAATGGTGGCAACATCTCCCATTTGAGCAATTTTAGTCAAGGTCATTTGAGCTGGTTTTCCCCATTTAGCACTCTGATAACCTTGCTTAATTTCATCGGTAACTGTTGTTTTACCCTTTTTGGCAATGACTTTCAGCGTGTTTTCACCTTCGCTGTAAACCACGTTCCAGCGTAATCCTGCAGCAGGAAAATCCTGTGAGTTACGTTTCCGAATACCCATGCTTTTTCCGTTGAAAATCAACTCTGCTTCGTCACAATTGGAATATACCTTTACCATTTTTTCTTCACCGGCATTGCCCCAGCGGGTTGGCCAGCTATGACCGTAGATATGAACCATGGGTTTATCAGCCCAGTATGACTGGAATACGAAATAGGATTCTTTTTTGGTTTGATCCCGCTCCACTACACCTTTTTGATTTACATACGGAACCGGATTATCAGGACGAACCGGAGTTGTGAAATCTTTGAATGTCCAGAATGCAGCCCCGGTCAAACCCGGCATAGTTTCCTGTTCTTTCAACGTCCAGTCGAACAAATTACATATATAAGTTTCACTCCATTCGCTGTCTTTCGAAACACGTGGTGCACCTCCAACACGTGGAAAATCACCGGCACGTTCGTCAACTCCACCACCGGGTTTGATATCCTGTAATCCTTTGTCAGGTGTTTCGGAATGACGACCGGCATGGCTGTCACCACCCCATTCAGCATGCAGAAAATGTTTTACACCCTTAATTTCTTTTTCCGACATATCCTTGTATTCGGTATAAATGCCGCGATACCAACCGGCCCAAATGGAAGGTGAATATACGTCCGGAATGTCTTTGGCAAATTCACAGCGGCGAATGGTTGTCTTGCGCGATGGATCGAGTTTGTGAGATAAATCGTTCAACGAAGTCATAAAATCACGAACTATCTTGATATAATTATTTTTTCCAAGTGAAGGGAAATCACCCTCCCAGTCGTTTTCATTTCCCAGTCCCCAAAGAATGATGGAAGGATGGTTACGGTGTTGAGCAATCATATTGGTCATCATGCTGTATGCCTGATTTTTATAGCGTTCGCCACCAACTCCACCACGACACCATGGAATTTCTTCCCAAACCAGAATTCCCAAACTGTCACAAAGATTCAGGCAAATGCGCGATTGCTGGTAATGGCCAAGACGGATAAAATTCGCACCCATATCTTTTATCATAATCATTTCTTCGCGGATTTGCGATTCGGTCATAGCTGAGCCAACGCCTGCATGGTCTTCGTGACGATGGGTGCCTTTCAAAAGTAATCGGTTGCCATTCAGCATAAAAGGTCCGTAATCTACAAACTCAAAATTGCGAAATCCAAACTTTTCAGTCACATTTTGAACACCTGCATCGGAAGTCAGGGTAACTTTCGCAGTGTACAAATTTGGTTGAGAAGTCGACCAAAGTGCAGGTTTTTTTACGGTAGACGAATAAACTGTTTTTTCAGTGCTTCCGGCTTCAATTTCCTGATTGTTCGAAAGTATGGATTTGCCTTTCGGATCTAAGATTTCAATTTTCAACGTTCCTTTTGCCAAAGTCGAACTGTTTATTGTTTTCAAAACGACATCATATTTCCCCAAAATGCCTTTTGAATCGACTTCCGAGTTGATATTCACTCGTTCAATAGATAAAGCCGGTACATAAACCAGATTTAGATAACGATAAATTCCACCGTTAATATTAAAATCGGAAAGTGCTGACGGCAGCATTTCGGCATCTCGCGAATTGTCGCAGCGGATGGCAACAGGTATTTTTCCTTTAAAGGTTTCAGCATTTTTAGTTTGTGAAAATGTGTTTACAGCATCGGTTATATCCACAGTCCATTCATCGTATCCGCCAACATGTGAACCAACTTTCGTTGTATAGACATATACCTCGGTTTTTTGACCGACACCTTCAAAATGGAGTAAGGTACGACCAGATGTGAACGGGTTTTTCACCTCAATTTGTGTGCGATACCAGCCCGGTCCTTGGTAGTAATTTATGTCAGGGTCAACACCATCGGAGGCATTAAAACAATGTGGCAAAGTAACATTAGCCCAAACTGGCATACATTCGGGATTTCCGGCTTTTACAATAGGTCTGACTGATTCCCAAATACTTCCCAGATCGGTTTTGATGAATTGCCAGTTGTCGTTTAAACGTACAGAAACGGTTTGTGCGTTTGAAAAACTTGCCATACAAATACTGTACACAATAAGCAAATTTGTGATTTTTGATTTCATAAGTTTTGAAAATTATTAAGTTATATGTTTGATTATTTTTCTAATTTATATTCAACAACAACATTAAAAAGTGGAATATCGCTTGTATTTTTCACGGCATGAACTATTGGTTCTGCATATTTCACCGTGTTTGGTACCTGAATTCCGGAACCTGGTTTTGGCACATCATGAAACCGTGGATCGGTAAGTTGAACCAGATTCAACCGGACAACCACCCGTTGAGCGTGACTGTGAACTTCACGAATGTCGTGTGGTGCAAGCCGTTCTTCGAAAACACGAATTTCTGCATCATCATAAACCACATTATTTTTTCCAGGTTCAATCCATTCATCCGGTCTTTTAAGTTTCGGATGATTTTTCTGAAATCCTACTTCAAAAAACTGACCGCTGATAACCTTATAGGATTCTTTTGGCTGAAAAACAGCTATCTGTCCACGATTAAGCAGAATATTCTTTTTGGCTGTTTTGATTTTTATTGGATTCAAAGCAACAACCACCCGCTTCCCGACATGCAAGGAATCAACCGTTATATTTGCCGACGAATTCCGCAACACATAGAAATACGGATTATTTATTTCTACGGTATCTGTTATTGTAAGAGGCAATTTTTCTGCGGCTTTTCCGGGCTGAACGAAAAAACAAAACAATAAGACAGCGAATATTTTAAACAATTTCATGTTCATCAGCGTGATACAATTAATTTTGTTGTCGTAGAGAAACCATCAGTCGTAAGTTTTATTAGATAAATACCCGAACTTAAATGCTGAATATCAAACGATTGTTGGTGAACACCGGTTGACTGGATTTCATTTCGAATAATTGCTTTAACCAGTTGACCATTAATTCCAAAAACCTGAGCCGAAACAGCATATTCTTTATTCAGAATATATTCAATTGTAGCGGTTGATTTAGTGCTAAACACCTTAAAATCAATGTTATATTCCAATGGATTATACACAGTTGTAAGGTTTGAAAGTCTTTCTTTAAGTTGTTCTTCAAAGAGCGATTGAGGATTAAGGGAAGCACTTGTATTGTTAACTCCTTCCACGTATCCCAATGGATATTGTGGAAAAGGGATTTTGTTTGCACGATTTACATAGGCAAATCCACCAATCATGTAGTTTTGAGCAGTGGGTGGTTGCTGACAAATCATATCGCCGTAAGTTGTTGCTGTTCGGCGCAAATCGCAGTTCCAGGCCACCGAATGTGCTGCTGCCCAACCATGATTAGTTCCCATACTACCCCGTGAATAAAGCCCTAAAACCACATCCGTCATAGTTCCATAATCACGGAAACAATCGTATAATATTCCTTGTGGCCAATGGAAATGACCTTCGCTCGGATTGGTTGAGTTAGTAGCTGTGCATCGATGGAAAACTACACCCGAAGCTTTGGAAGTTCCGCTCACTTCAAAGGCATGGCGGGCGCTGTCAGCAATACAATGCGAAACTAAAATATTGGAAGACCATTCGTCAATCTGAAAATTATCGCGACAACTACCTGATAACGTGGCGCATGGCCAAAGTGCCTGACAACTGTCGATAGTAATACGGTTAGCTGTAAATGTTTGAAAACCAGATTGTCCAAAATGTAATGCCACCACATTTTTAGCCCACGAATCTTCGATATCAGCCATCACCAAGCCTTCCCATGCATGTGCTTCATCGCGGTACGAAGTCCAGTTTTGAATATCAATTCGTAGGTTTTCAATCCCAATTTTGTTTTTAGTAGTTGTTTTATCAATTTTATAAATGTACGATTGAGTTAGTGACAAATCCAAATGGTTCATTACCGGTGCATCAATGGTTATAGTTTTCCCTGAAATTGCAAGGATAGTACGGTTGAACATAATATCGATTTGTCCTACTGTCCAGGGAGCTGCGGTATCAACTCCACCATTACCAACTGCTGTAATCCATGCAGCTGAAGAAGGATGATAAACGCAAATTTCATCTCCCACTGTAAGTCCTGTAGTGCTTGCCACGTTAAACTGAGTAGAACCTACCTGAACAAACGAACTGGTAATATTGGTTTTTACTGAGCCATATTGTTTCCATTGTGCACTTGTGCCTCCTCCGGCCACAAATACAGTTCGCTGTGCCGGCGTATTTCCTACTGCCGTGAGTACAGTACCCGAAGCATCATTTCCTTCACCCCGTACAATAACTCCGCTGACATTCAATGAAATTGTGCCATTGATTTGATAATTTCCTTTTTTCAGCAGAATCACCCCACGAAAACCGTTTACATCTGCCGGGAGTGAAGCCGCAGCTTTAATGGCATTGTTAATCGCTGTAGTGTTATCAGCACCTGTAATAGGTGTTAAAGTAGAAATTATATTGCTAATGGTTGGAATTGATTCGTTACTGTTTTTATAACCTGCCCAACTAAAATCGACAACCTTGTTCTGGTTTGCATCAGCAACATACATCAACTTACCATCTGCACCAAACTTTACAATGGTTGATTGCCAGGTTGCTTGTCCGAAAGTTGATACATAAAAGAATATGAAACCAATACAAGATATTTTGAACTTTAAATTCATATTCTTAGTTTTTGCGAATGATTAATTTGCAATATTGTGAATAATTACCCGATTGCATACGAATAATATATACGCCGGTTTTCAGTACTGAAATGTCAGCTGAATTTTGGTAAAAGCCGCTTTCCTGATTTTTTTCGCTGATAATTGATTTTATTTTCTGGCCGTTTAATGAATAAGCCGCTATTTCAACATTCAGTTTATCAGGCAAATAATACTCAAAAAATAATTTGTTTCCGCCGGGACTGAGTACTACTTTAAAGTTGTTTTCACTATTGACAATGTCCGAATCTACTTTTGTTGGAGTTTCAAAAATGGAGAAACTGTTGAAACGAAGTGTTTCATCACGCAAATCCTGAACACTCAATAAGCTGCGGTAAATACCCCATTTTGGGCGGATAAATGTGTTTGTTGCACGGTATGTCAACATATCATTATAGCTGTAGGACAGCAATTTAGTACCATCGCTTACTCTTGCGATATTAATTGAGTAGCTGCCGTGTATACTGTCAATTTTAATTCGTTCAATAGCTTCCACCCACGTATTTTCAAACTGAGTAAGGTCGGTAGTAGCTAATTTTAATGAGCTTAAATTTGAATTGCTGTAATAGTTCAGTTCCAGTTTATTTGGTGTTCCTTTACGGCAAGTCAGTGTAAAAATAGGGTCACTGTCGTCGCCACCAACTGCTTTAATTTGGTGAATATGGGTGAAATTGGATGATGGTTGAAAACCGGTTGGAATCTTAAATTTCCATTTGTAAGTAATTGTTTCGCCCGGAACGCCTTTCAGATTGTTGGGCGAAGCTGCATACGTTTTTATCTCAACCCGCTGCCGATCAGTGTCTCCGGTTGATTCATCTTGATGTTCATTGGCAACACTAACATGAAGATAGAATTCAAAGACATACTGATTCAAATCTGCATCCCATATTTCGGCTATATGTCTGCCGAAAGCGGGATCAAATTGATCGGGAGTTTCTTCAGCTGTAGCACCGGGAGCTAAAATGCTGTTTATCAGTTCGTATGTATTTCCCGATTCGTCAGCATTTAACAGACTCTGTCCATAGG
The DNA here is from genome assembly GCA_903830915.1 of uncultured Bacteroidales bacterium. Lineage (GTDB taxonomy): Bacteria > Bacteroidota > Bacteroidia > Bacteroidales > Paludibacteraceae > Paludibacter. The sequence goes on along the minus strand of CAIKVR010000377.1, from coordinate 47,305 downwards.
AATTGACAGAGCAAAATATAGCTGTCATTCCTACTAAATATCTGAAAAATTGAGGCTTCATAAATTACTGAATAATAATTTTTTGAACTTTTATCTGATTATTTGTATTTCTGAAACACGCTATATACAAACCAGTCATACCGCAGGTAATCAGCGTATTAGTATTCTTTCGTTGTAATAATAATTTCCCTTGTAAATTGTAAACTTCAATTGTGCCTGTTTCCGGTGTAATAATAGTTTTTCCTGCTACTTTTATACCCTCATTGTTTACAGGAGTTTCAATTTGAGTTACTGTACCGCTTGTATATTTTGCTACTGCGTCTGTCCAGTTTGCTGAAACTCTCACAGCACCTACAGTTGATGTTGTAACCACAGTACCGGTGGCTCGAACCCATAAATTGCTGAGTTTTGTTCTGTATGTCGTTGAGGTATTGTCCGAAACTTCGGCGGTTGCGGCTGCTTCTGTTCCTCCAATTGCCGGATTGATAAAAACAGTTGAAGTATTTGTGCTGAAATCATATTTCAGTACAATCAGGTAGGCATTTCCAACCGTTAATATTGTTGGACTAGTTGCGTATTTATAGTCGGTACTTGTTGTACTTGCCCTAACTGTACCAATCTTGAAAAATCCACTTGTTGTTTTTCCAATCAGCACTTTAGGTCCGGCATTAAGCACATCAGCCAGTCCGAAAAGTTCCTGATTTGTAGAGACAATATTGCCATTGGCTTTCATTAAAAACGATAAATATATTGCGCCCGTGCTTATTGAACTTGCAGAGAATGGTTTATACGCTTTATAATCAGTGGCAGTTGTTCCAATATTATTTACAAATGATTTACCTGTTGCAGATAGTGCGTAACTTCCATTTGCATCCGCATAAGTCAGATTATCAGCTCCTATTGTATATCCGGTTCCGCCAACATACGATCCGGCAGTAGTCCAGGAACTTTGACCATTGATGTTGGTTGAAGCTGTGTAATTGAATGTTTCATCCATGTAAATGCTTGTTACCATTAAGGTTTGTGAAACACCGGATGCAGCAGAATAATTGCCATCGCCAGCCTGTGAAGCTGTAATTGTTGATGTGCCGACCCCCACGATATGAATTTGATTGTTTACAATGGTGACCACTGCTGTATTTGAACTGCTGTATATAACGGTAAGCCCTGAGCTTGCTGTTGCTGCCGGACTGAAATCTGCATCGGTAATAAATTTAGTAGCTAATGTCCCAAATGTAATCGATTGACTCAGTTTATTTATAGTTAGAATCTGCTGCAGAGCAGTAGCTGCACTGTAATTTGAATCGCCTGACTGTGAAGCCGTAATAGTCGTTGTTCCTGCACCTGTAATGTGAATTTGATTGTTCACGATAGTTGCAACTGAAGGATTTGAGCTGCTATAACTTACAGTCATTCCGGAACTGGCAGTTGCTCCCGGAGCAAAATCAGCATCAGTCGTTATTTTTGTTCCAAACGCTCCAAAAGTAAGTGTTTGACTTAGTTTATTCACAGTTAATGTTTGGCTCACATCAATTGCAGCATTGTAACTTGAGGTTCCTGTCTGAGAAGCTGTGATGATTGAGGTTCCTGCACCAACAATATGTATCAGGCTGTTTACAATTGTTGCCACAGAAGTATTTGAACTAATGTAAGTAACAGTCAAACCAGAGCTGGCTGTTGCTCCCGGAGCAAAGTCTACATCACCATAAGTTTTGGTCGATAAAGCTCCAAAAGTGATTGTTTGTGGAGTCGTAACGTTATTCACAGTCAATGTCTGTGTTATATCTAGGGCGGCATTATAAGTTGAGTTTCCGGCTTGTGATGCAGTAATAGTTGTATTTCCAGCTCCTGTAATATGAATCTGATTGTTTACAATAGTTGCCACAGCAGCATTTGAACTTGCATAGCTTACCGATAAGCCCGAGCTAGCTGTAGCTCCCGGACTGAAATCAGCATCTGATGTAATTCTCGATGATAGTGCCCCAAATGTAATTGTTTGAGTCTGTTTATTTACAGTTAATGTCTGACTGATATTAGTTGCAGCACTAAAGTTTGTATTACCTCCCTGTGAAGCCGTAATGGTTGTTGTTCCTGAACCAATAATATGTATCTGATCATTTACAATAGTAGCCACCGAAGTATTTGAACTTGCATAAGCAACTGTCAAACCTGAACTTGCAGTTGCTCCCGGAGTAAAATCAGCGTCAGTTGTTAGTTTAGTAGCTAAGGCATTAAAAGTAATAGATTGACTAATCATGGTTGCAGAAGCTACCGCATCAGACCATGAAGTTGAGACTCTTACACTGCTGAGGTTGTATTTATTTGCACTCGATCCATTAATTCTAAACCACAAGTTATTTAACGAAGTGCGTATTGCAGAACTTGTGTTATCAGTTATATCTGCTGTTGGTTCGGATAACGAGGCAATTGTTGGGTTCAGATAAATCGATGAAGTTGCAGTTGAAAAATCGTATTTCAATACAATTAATTGAGTAGCTGTTATATCAGAAAATTCAGTTGAGCTCCATTTAATATCAGCGCTTGTGGTGCTTCCACGGGTAGTTCCAAATCGATAGTAACTGCTGTTTAAAGCACCTTTGCCTATCCAAACTTTTGCTCCGGCACTTGTACCTGTTGCCATGCCAATCACTTCGGACTGACTTTGACTTTGAGTTACACCTGGATTTAATAGAAATGACAAATATACTGTACCAGAGCTTATTGGAGAAGCTGTAAATGGTTTGTAATTTTTGTAATCCGATGCACCACTGGTATAATCACTGTTTATTTTCTTCCCAGCTCCAGACAAAATGTATGTTCTACCGGCATTTGTATAGGTTAATGCCGGACTTACAATATTTTTTCCTGTGCCCACGATAGTAGTTCCTGTGGCTGCAAGCAATATAGGTGTTGTCCACGAAGATTCGTTTTCAAGATTTGTAGCTGAGTAGTTAAATATCTCTTCCATCAATACCGTAGTAGCTACAGTTACCGTTAATAGCTGAGTTGCGTCCGGGGCAGCATTTGTGTTTGAATCACCTGTCTGAGATGCAGTAATGGTAGATGTACCGGTTCCGACAATGTGTACTAATCCATTGAGAATTGTTGCAACTGATATGTTTGAACTTGAATATGTTACTGCTAATCCTGAGCTGGTATTGGCTAAGGGATCAAAATCGGACATTCCAACTGATTTAGATGCAATTGCTCCAAACGTAATGGTTTGATTTAACTTTGAAACTGTCAGAGTTTGAATTACGTCAGTGGCAGCATTGGTATATCCATCACCGGCTTGCGAAGCTGTAATGTTTGAGCTACCAGCTCCAACTACATGAATCTGACTGTTCACAATAGTTGCCACAGCTGTATTTGAACTGGTATAAGAAACTGCCAATCCTGAACTAGCAGTTGCCCCCGCACTAAAATCTGAATCGCCATACGTTTTTGTTGCTAAAGTGTTGAAAGTAATGGTTTGATTTGATTTGGTAATATTCTGAAGGGTAAACTGAATCCAATCAGTATTACTTACATAGTTTTGAGTTCCACCCGAAGTGTAAACTCTCAATCTAATCTCACCACCAGCTGAAATATAATTTGTCGGGTTGGCTTGTTCATAGGTTATGGTAACATCAGTTGAAGAAACTGCTCTGGAGTCAATCTGATCCCACGCAGAAGATGTAAAGTTGTATAAATAAAGTATTTGTGTTTTGCTGGACTGATTTTTCCCATCAAAGTTCACTATAAGTTTGGCAATTGAACTTGCCGATTGACTTACAAAAGTGCTCGCATACCAATCTATTTTGCGGGTACTACTTGTGGTTGAATTAATTCGCAGATAACTTGCATCGTTACTTGCCAGATTGGCATAGCTTCCGCTACCGGTACTACCTGATGTTATCGTAATTGAAGTTGGGTTGTAAACATAAAGTGCCGAACTTGTTACCGTAAGTGTTTGTATATTGTCTGTGGCAACATTAAAATTTGCATTTCCAACCTGTGATGCAGTAATGGTAGTTGTTCCAGTTCCCACAATATGAACTTTTCCGCTCACAATAGTTGCCACTGCTGAATTTGAACTTTGGTAAGTACAAGTTAATCCCGAACTGGCAATTGCCGGACTAAAATCGGCATCGCCCACGGCTTTAGTAATTGCCCCGAATGCGATGGTTTGGTCGGCTTTATTTACAGTTAAAGTCTGATTGACTGGAGTTGCTGCTGCAAATGAGGCATTTCCAGTTTGATAAGCCGTTATAGTGGTTGTTCCTGGGGCCACAACATGTACGGAGTCATTTACAATAGTCGCTACGGCTGTATTGGAACTGGTATAAGTGATGTTAAGATAGGATGAAGATACTGCCCCCGGATCAAAATTTACATCGCCATAAGTAGCTCCCGTCAATGATCCAAAAGTAATGGTTTGGGACTGGTTTTTGATTTCCTGAACTGAAAAACTATTAAATCGCATGGTTTCGTCACGCAGATATGATATGTTGGTTACGCTGCGGTAAATTCCCCATTTTGGACGAATAAAAGAGTTTGTTGTTTTACGTATTGTGCTGATATTATTGTTGGTATACGATAATAAGGTTGTTCCATCGCTCACTTTTTTTATTACAATCGAATAACTTCCATTCTTCGCTCCATTGATACTATCTATATAAATTTGTTCGGTAGCTTCAACCCAAGTTCCCAAAAATGAGGATATATCCACAGTCGCAAGTTTGGATGTTCCACTGTTGACATCCTGCACATAAATAAGTTCCAACTGGTTTCCGTTTGCATTATATCGGGGTGTAAGCGTAAAAATCGGGTCACTGTCATCACCATCCACAGCTTTTACCTGATGAATATGTGTGAAACTTGGAGAAGGCTGAAATCCTACTGGAATTTTAAATCTCCACTTATACAGCACCGTTTCCCCAACTGTTCCCTTCATGCTGTCCGGAGAGGAGGCATAGGTTTTAATCTCCACCCGCTGACGATCGGTATCACCTGTCGATTCATCCTGAAGTTCGTTGCTGTTGCTGATATGGAGGTAAAATTCAAAGACATATTTTCCTAAATCAGTATCCCAAACCTGCTTGATATGTGGGCCAAATGAAGGATCAAATGCATCGGGTGTTTCTTCGGCTGTTGCACCCGGAGCTAATATGCTATTTATCAATGAGTAAGTGTCAGTTGTTCCATTTGCATTTAATAATGCTTGCGAATACAGTGAAAGTGGACTGAAAATTACTGCTAGTATAAATGCCGATTTTAATACTGAATGTAGGAATGTTCTCATAAAAAGTCCTGATTATTTTAAAATAATAAATTTTGTTGTATTAATGGTTGAATTGTCACTAATTTTGGCCAAATAAATGCCATTTGACAAATCAGAAATATCAATACTTTGATCTACAATGCTATAAAATGTTTTTACCAACTTTCCGCTCCCGTCAAAAATTTGAAGATGTGTATTGGATAAACTTGAAAATGGAGAATTAATGTAGATTTTATCTTTTGGCGGGTTTGGATAAATACAAAACCGATTAGATTCTAAAACAGACTGAACTTCAGTTATTTGTTTGTTGAATGATAATTTATAAAATTGATTTTTCCCATAAATACTCGCATCGGTACTGCTGTATTGAAGATAATTACCTGCTTTAAAATAATAGGAATCTGTTGTTCCATAAAATTCAGTGGTGTAAGTTTGAGTAGCACTGACACCATTGATTGTAACCACAATTGTTCCGTTTTTCATTGTAATTGTATAGTTAATTATATCGCCTAGCGACAAACCTGTAGCCAGTTTCACTCCATATTCACTTTTTGTTGCATCATTTGTCTGATACCGTGCTTCCACATAACATTTACCTGCCAGATAACCTGTCCATCGAATTTTAAGGAGTTCAGAGTTTGTTTCGCTTCCATGAATCTGACCAATAATGGTTTGTGGTTTAGCTGTTGCAACCACCATAACCTTGCACTGAGCTGTCAAAAAATGCTCAGTCGTGTCGGTCATATTCCAGTATGCACCATTTTTTACCTGACGAAATTCCACACGAGGATAACCGCTGCCACTGGTTATTCCACCATTACTTGGAACTCTGAAAACCAATGAACCATCAACAGTATTTGTATAAAAAAGACTATTTGTAAAGCCATTTCTTAAATCGGGTGGTAACTTCTCTTCAAATAGATTAGTTGAACTTATTGTTTGTAAAATCCACGGATTTAAATCAAAATTTGAACCCGGTGGCAATAATGGATCTAAAGCATACAAATGAATGCTCAAACACATTAGAAATAATATAAATAAGCTTTTCTTCAAGGTAGTTTAATTAACAATTACTTTGCTTATTTTACTTTTACCGGCATTAATAACCGTAACGATATAAATACCAGGTATGAGTTGATAATCAATTGTTTGCTTTGCGTCTGTAAAATTCTTTGATAACAACTTTTGACCAACTTCATTGTAAACCGATATGTTAGTTTCACCTTTTAGCGTGCCATTTAGCGAAATCTGACCATTTTTATTTATTGAAACCCAACCCGTGCCATTACTGATTGAATTACTGATTCCGGTTTCTATAGAAGGCGCATGGAATATCAGGGAAAATCTACTTATATTATTCGATGTAGCCCCAGACGAAAATAAATAACTGCTACCATTACTGAGGTCGGTAATAACAGGATTGTTTATATCCAGATAATCTTTCAGAATTATCTGTGTTCCAGAAATAAAGTTGTATATCTGTGTAGCTTTAATATTAAATTCACCAGCCGTAAGAGAATTGAATCCAAGCGGGATTTCTGTGTCATAAGGAAGAATATTAAATCCATTGATAGCTACATTTTCGATACCAACTACAGTATAAATTTCAGCAATTGCCCCCGAGTCGTTAAACATTTTTGGTGTGTCATAGGTATCAAATCCATTAGAGGCTGATGGATTGCTATAAATTAATGTTTCATCGGTATTAGATCCGGTTGAAACCTGCAGACGAAGAACTTTCTGCGACTCCATTTTTGAAGAAGATGACTTGAATACAGGATCGTTCACTGTGCTACCTAATATATTGGCATTTCCATTGTGTGAACGCATGGTGTTGTCAACCGTTAACGAGCCTGAAGAAAAACCATTACTAACACGTACCCAAAATGCCTGCATTGGCGGAATATGATTATTTATTCCTTTTCCACTATTATTCAGATATTGTTGACCTGTAGAGTTATAGGTGTCAAACACATAATTATTTCCAGCATTTTTTGTTCGTTGCCAGATTGATGTCTGAAGGTTTGTTTTTGAAACCTGATCCCAATCAAGATACGAAATGAATGGGTTACCCACAAGATTAAATCCTTCTTTTGTCTGACCAGTTGTACGGTAAATATTGACAGATTGCGAACCGTTATTTAAAGTTCCATTAAATGGAACAACTCCATCTGATGCCATTTTAGCAACATAACCCTGCATTACAGATAGCTGAGTGGAAGTATTAATAATTGTTCCCCATGGAGCTGTACTTCCATGCGCTTCATCGTACCAGTATAACGGATACAGAGAACTTGCAGAGAATACATTACTGGTTGCCCCTGCGACAGGACTTGAAATATACCAGTTTCTGCCAGCGGTCAGGTATTGTTGTACAGTAGCAGTTTTTGTCTGCAGATTTGTGGTATTGTTATCAACAAAAGTACCTGTTCCGGTTGCATCACTTTGAATGGTTAATGCCCCAACATTCAATGTCTGACCTGAGTTCTGAGTTAGCTTTCCTCCACTTGCAACATTAATGCTTTTCACTGAAGTTGGTGTATCAATTGTCAGTAATCCTCCACTCAGTACTTTTACATCACTTGTTGGTGTTAATGTCAGCGAAGACGTTGCTGCAGCTCCTGAGACTCTTGTTACAATTTTATTCAAGGTAATATAAAGTTGAGGAATGTTTGATGTGGCTTCCTTACTATTAAATTTAACAATTATTCCATCTGCTGTAGTGTTATTGAAAACAAGACTTATCAGATTGTCGTTGGCTGCAAACTGACTTTGAATGTATGATGTTATATCCCATTCGTAATATGCACCGACAGTAGGTATTGAAACAGAAGTAATATCGGTTCCTTTGCCAGGACAATTTGCATAGGTAATGCCAGTTTCAGTCCAGTTGTCAGTTGCTTGTGAAACAGTTACTGTAGTTGGCCCAGAAACAGAATTGGCGTATAATCGGACTTTAGCTGAAGAAATTGAATAAATATTTTGCCCAGAAATATCGAACTGCGTATATATTATTCTGTCGCCGGTTGAATTGCTACCCTTTTTGCTCACCAAATCAGTTAGTGTTCCATAATTTGTGGTAGTATTAGTCCCATAAACATAGGTATCAGCTGCCGGATTCAATGTAATTGATACGTTTGTAACCTCTTCTACAGTAAGTGACTGTACAACATTCGTGGCTGTATTATAGCTGGAACTCCCGCTTTGTGAAGCAGTTATAGTTGACACTCCGGCACCTACAATATGAACCAAACCACTTACAATTGTTGCAACTGAAGTGTTTGAGCTGGAATAAGTTACTGCTAATCCTGAACTTGCAGTTGCTCCTGGGTTAAAATCAGCATCAGCAGTACATTTTTTGGCAAGAGAACCATAAGTGATTGTTTGAGATAGTTTATTTACGGTCAATGTTTGTTGAACATCGGTTGCAGCACTGTTATTTGAATCTCCAGCCTGCGAAGCCGTAATAGTCATTGTTCCTGCACCTGTAATGTGGATTTGATTACTGATAATAGTTGCCACAGCAGTGTTTGAACTGCTGTATGAAACTGTTAGCCCCGAACTTGCAGTTGCTCCCGGTGCAAAATCCACATCGGTAATAAGTTTAGTTGGTAATGCAGTAAAAGTAACCGTTTGTGATTTTTTATTGACAGTGAGTGTTTGAACAACATTTGATGCTACATTATAAGTCCCGTTTCCGGTTTGGGAAGCTGTAATATCTGATGTTCCTGCTCCAACAATATGAATCTGATTGCTCACAATAGTTGCCACAGTGGTGTTTGAACTGCTGTATGTTACTGTCAACCCTGAACTTGCAGTTGCTCCCGGTGTAAAATCTGCATCTCCATACATTTTTGTTAGTAATGCATTGAAGGTTATTGTTTGAGGTGTTGTTGCATTATTCACGGTAAATGATTGAGTAACATCCTGAGCGGCATTGTATGATGCGTTTCCGGCTTGCGAAGCTGTAATGGTTGTAGTTCCAACTCCTATAATATGAATCTGATTGTTTACAATAGTTGCCACAGCTGTATTTGAACTTGCATAAGTTACTATCAATGTGGAGCTTGCGGTTGCTCCTGGATTGAAATCAGCAGTTGTTGTAACTTTCGAAGCTATAGTGCCGAAGGTGATTGTTTGGGAAAGTTTATTAACCGTCAAAGTTTGAGTTACATTAGTCGCTGCATTGTAGGAAGTATTACCAGTTTGCGAAGCTGTGATAGTTGTAGTTCCTGCGCCAACAATATGAATTTGACCGCTTACGATGGTTGCTACAGCGGTATTTGAACTTGACAGTGAGATTGTTAGTCCCGAACTTGCTGTTGCACTCGCACTAAAGTCAGCATCCGATACAAGCTTAGTTGGTAAAGTACCAAAAGTGATGGTTTGATTTTGTTTATTTACCGTCAACGTTTGAGTAACGTTGGTAGCTGCATTATAGGCTGAATTTCCAGCTTGTGATGCAGTGATTATAGAAGTTCCTCCTCCAACAATGTGAATCTGACCACTCACAATGGTCGCTACTGCAGTGTTAGAACTTGTATACGAAACAGTGAGACCTGACGTAGCATAAGCTCCAAGTGCAAAATTAGCATCACCTACATTTTTTGATGATAATGAATTAAATATAATATTTTGATCAGTAAGCGTAGGAGTTGCAGGTCCACCAAGATAAGATGGTCCTACACTAGTAACTGTTAATTGTTTATTTAAAACTGTTCCTGTTGCACTGTATTCTTCACAACCAACATCTTTCTGTGTCCTTGTTATAGGTCTGTATTGACCTTGTATATCGAGTGCCAGGGTGTCGATTAATGGAATACTCAGCATTGCAGGGTAGTTTGAACTTGCTCCATTTATAGCTGGGCTGGTAGCCAATAAGCCATAATAACCGTCGGAATTTAATGACAGTTTTGGGTCGTTTTTTACCATGCCGCTTGGTATCGTTAATCCCAACGTACCTGAGTAAAGATTTCCAACAAATGTTTGACCATCAGTAGTGCCAGAACTTGAAAAAATATTACCGGAATTAGAATAAATTGCATTATTTGCCCAGGTACAGTTGGTCATACCGGGTTGTATTTCAGTTTCACCGCATTTATAAAAGGTGTTGTGAATCACATTATAATTGTTGTTGTAGCCTGCATAAGTCAAAAAATAGATTGCTCTAGTCCCTGAACCCGGTAATGTGTTATCCCAGCCTGTACCGGCCATTTCAAAATAATTATTATAAATCCAGACATTATTGGATTGTTTGCATCGAATTCCACCTGACCTAATGAAGAAATTACCATAGGCTACATTGTTATCTCCGTTTCGGAAACAAAACATGGCATTGGGATTATTATTCATAGTGTTATACCTAAGTGTATTTTCCATCGATTTAACGGATATGGCTTCACTATCGCCCAATCCAGTGTCTTCAAAATAACAATACTCAACAACAGTTCTTGAAATATAGGTTGAATAAGCACCATCTCCTATTCGAATACATTCATTTCCAAAATCTCCGCCAAAGCCGGGCATGTGTTGAAATGAGCAATACCTAATGGTGTTATAGCCAGGATTTGTGGCGTTTGGAATAATTTGAACCATATCCCCATCGCCTCCGTGATTTACCAGATTGGGTGCTGGTTTATTTTGAAAATTACAGAACGAAACAACATTATATTGACCTTCGAGTTGCAACATTTTACTTGCCGAATAACCATTGAAATTTAATTGTGTAATTGTATTATTGTTGCCGGTTACCGTAACCACATTAGAAGTAATGGTTCCGTTTGTAAATTGGAATCCACCAAACGTGTTGTTATTCCCTGAGATAGTTATCGTATTTGTACCGTCAAGATATACTCCACCTGCAGTTGTTGCCTGAACAGTGATATTCGTTTTGGAAATGCTAATGGTATTGTTGGTATAATGGCCATTTGCAAGATTGATAATATCACCCGAAGCAGCTGAATTTATTTTGGTTTGTAAATCTGCGATGGAGGTTGCAGTAATAGTTGCAGCTGTTATAACTTCATTTCCAAAGAAAAGACAAACGACAATAAATGCAAGTGCTTTAATATTTATGCATTTTGTACGAAAAGGAATGTCTATAAAAGCTGTAATTTTAGAATTCATAATTGTTGGATTTAATAGTAAATTTATTGGTCGACCACATTATTGGTCGACCAAAGATAGCAATATTTCTTGAAATAAAAGTATTTATCAATATAATTGGAGATTTTGTCAGTGAAAACCTAATTTCCAAGGATAAATTTTGCTGTATTGGATAAATCAAGTGCAGTTAAACGAACCAAATACATACCACTTTTTAGATTTGAGATATCAACGGTTTGTTGTTGGTTTTCAGTACTCATAATATCAATGGTTTTGATTAATGTCCCACTCAAACTATAAATTGACAGATTTATTTTTGAAGTATGTGGTGAAAAATGATGAAAAACCAATTTCATTGTCGCTAAATTCACCTGAACATTGAAATTCAAGTTTTCTTTCTGAGTTTCAATTCCGGCTAAAGACTTAAGATAAATCGGACCAACATCCGAAAGTTTTAGTGGTCTGTTTGTGATTGTTCCATTTGCATTAAATTGCTCACATCCAATATCTTTCAACAGTCTTGAAACGGGTCGGGTAAGTCCTTTGATATCTAAAAACAAAGTGTCAATTCCCTGAAGATTCAACATTGCAGGATACCCATTTGAAGCTTTTCCTATTGCCGGACTCGCTGAAGTCAAACCATAATAACCATCGGAGTTTAATGCAAGTTTTGGATCGGCTAAGGTCATTCCGGAAGGAATATTAATACCTAGATTGCCTGTATATATGTTGTTTTTAAAGCTTGTTCCGGAGTTTGGATTTACGAAAATTGTCCCTGATTTTTTGAAAATATTATTGACCCATGTGCCGTTTGTAGCACCTGTACCACCAAAATCAATATCCCCACAATCCACAAAAGTGTTATGAAGAAAATTGATATTGTCCAAAACGTACGTTGAATTAGCTGTATAATAAACATAAGACACAGCATTTGCTGAGCCGGTAACGCCCGATTTTTCAAAATAATTGTTGTAACAAAAGATATTATTAGATTCCTTTGCTCTTAGTCCACCGGAATTTATAAAGAAATTACCATAAGCTACATTGTTATCACCCCGACGGAAACAAAACATGGCATCAGGGTTATTTTTCATGGTGTTATATCTTAGAACATTCTCACGCGATTTGACTGAAATTGCTTCGCTGTCGCCCAGACCTGTATCTTCAAAATAACAGTATTCCACTACAGTTCTCGAAATATAGGTTGAATAAACACCGTCGCCAATTCGGATACATTCATTCCCAAAATCGCCACCTAAACCCGGCATGTGCTGGAATGAACAATACCGGATAATATTATTTCCCGGAGTTGTTTCATTTGGAATAATCTGAACCATATCACCTGTGCCCGACTTCGATGTCGTCAGTACACACAGCTTATTTTGAAAATTTGAATATGAAACTACAGCATTTGTACCTTCAAGTTGAATAAATTTTCCTGCCGAATAACCATTGAAATTGAGCTGAGTAATAGTATTGTTATTCCCTCTGACAGTAATTGCCACGCCCGTCATGGTGAAATTCTCAGTAAATTGAAATCCACTAAATATGTTATTGCTGCCAGTAATCAAAATTGAATTAGTACCATCCAGAAATACGCCTCCTTGTGTAGCTGCCTGCACCGTTATATTGTTTTTTGAAATACTTATATTATTATTGGCGTAATGTCCGTTTCCAAGATTTATAATATCACCCGTTGTTGAATTGTTAATGGCCGTTTGTAGTGCTGAAATTGAACTTACATTAATGATTGCAGCCTTTAAATTGCCGGTAACAATAAAAATGATTGTCAAAATTAATAATGACAAACATTGGTTTTTAATCATTTGTAATTGAAATTTTTTCATTCTTTAGTTTTGAATAATCAGTTTAGATGATTTCTGAAAGTTACCGGATGTGAGTTTTAAATAATAAATACCTGATTTTAAGCCGATTGTATTAAAAGAGAAATTAGTTGTTCCCGCTTCGTTCACTCTTGTTGAAAGCAATTTTTTAATTGATTTACCACTCAAATCACATAGGTTAAGCTGAATTTCAGACAATTCTGTCATCGATAGTTTCACCTGAAACTGATTTGATGCAGGATTTGGAATAACCTGAAAATCAGTTTTTGTATTAGTTGGAATTTCAGTAACAGTCGCCATGTTTTTTAACCGATAGGCCAATTGTGCTTTAAATAAACTTGGGATGGTAGTTATTTTTGTGCCTTTCGACTGAACAATACCTAACGGATTTGTTGTCCACTGACCTACATTGGTAATCTGTCCAACACACCCAATTGCCCAATTGCAATGATATGATGGCGGATCCTGCACCACAAAATCGGGGCAGGTGCAATTCCAAAACATAATCTGAGCACCTGACCAACCGTGCCCCGAGCCTGAGTCTGCTCTATCTTGTACCCGAATTTGCCCATCGCTGGTGACATTGTCAATCAAAATTCCTGTTGACCAGCGGTGATGCGGACCAATGTCGGCATGTTCGAGAGTGGCGGTGCTGTTATAGAATACATTTGGACCTGGGGTGCGACTTCCATCTACAAAATCATGTCGTCCATTGCGGGTAATGCAATTCTGAACCAGACAACGTTGTCCGTTCAAATTAAACGAATATCGCCGACCACCGGTAATTTGAGAAATTGCATCGAGCATTGAACAGCTGTCAACAGTTACGAAAGCACCACCATCATTGACGTTAACACACGAATAACCAAACGAATATGCAATTACATTTTTTACCCAGCAATTTTCTACATTATCCATAAAAATGGCATTCCAGCCATGAAGTTCATCGGTAGAAGAAGCGTAACTTGAAGTCATTTTCAGATTTTCGACTGCACAATTTGAAATCCGACCTGAAGTAAATTTTAGCACAAAAGCATTGGCATAAACCGGATCGATTATATCCATAACAGGTGCATCAAAAGTCAATACATTTCCCTGAATGTTCATTATTTTGCGTTCATAACTGATTTTATAGGAAGAAGCAGTCCAATTGGTTGCAAGTGGGTCAATTTTTGAAAGTGTGTCCATGCCAAGCATGTGAATCCAGGCATCGTTTGGTTCGCGGCGAAAATGTACCCAATCACCAACTGCAAATGGTTGTGCACTTTGAACAGTTACACTTTTTACTCCTACCGGAACAAACGCATCGGTTACCATTTTCTGCGAGGAAGTTATGTCAGTTTTACCTGACGCACCTATGATATGAATTAAATCGTACTGAACCGTTCCGGTGGCTTTGAAAATGGTGGATTGTCCTTCGCCCCGCAACACAATGCCACTTGCAGCAACATTTATTGTCGCATTCATTTCATACGTTCCGGCTTTGAACAAAATTGCTCCCCGAATTCCATTTACCAACGGCATGGCAGCCACAGCATTGATGGCATTTTGAACATTTGATACATTATCGCCAACTACCGCTGTCACCGTTTTTACAACCGGCACAACCGGAATCGGTTTTTCAGAATTCTGATACCCTACACCACTGAAATCGGGAATCACCGTTCCTTTTGAATCCGGTTTATAAGTCAACTTTCCATTGGAATCAATTGATACTAATGTTGTTGTCTGGCATAAAACGCTTTGCAATGCAAGAGAAACTATCAGAGAAATAATGCTTATTTTCTTGACCATTTAGTTGGTGTATAGTTAATTATATTCAGGAAAATTACTGACCTTGTTTAAGTTTTGCCTCTTTCCTGACTTCTCTTTTTTCTGCTTTTTTATCTTTATTTCCATGTCTGCCGGTTCCGTCTCCGTGGTCGATATAACCGCCTTTCGGATTGAGTCGGTCAAGTTCTGTTTGTAGACTGGTACGTGCAGCTATTGCAGCAGGATTTTTTGTATCAACAGAAATAAGAATTTCTTCGAATGGAGCTTTGCTCATATCAAACAGTTCACCCGCCTGATTCAATTTCCAACCATTATTTCGAACCCAATAATTATTTGCCAATTGAACAAATAAGGATGTGCGTGGATTGCCTTTCTGCCCATGAAGTTGAGCATTGAAGCTCTGTCCGTCAAGAGCTATATCCTTAGGTAGTTGAGCTCCTGTAATCTCTGCAAAAGTTGGGAGAAAATCGGTCGAGCTGATTAAGTCATCCGAAACTTTTCCTTTTGGAGTAACGCCGGGCCAATAAACAATCAATGGTTCAAGACTTCCACCTTCTTCCATTTTACCTTTTTGACCAATTAATCTGCGTCCGCCGATGGTGGCTGCATCAGAATGACCGCCTGCAGTTCCATTATCGCTGAAGAAAATGAGAATGGTATTATCGCTGAGCTTTAATTTATCCAATTCAGTCCGCAAAATTCCAACTAATTTATCCATGTAAACGATATTATCAACATAATTATCACCATTCGGTTTGCTGTCGGGAGTTGGTTTTATTTCACCATGAACATGCGACAGCGGATAATAGGCAAAAAATGGTTTGTTTTGATTTTTTTGAAGAAAATCAACCAATTGCTTATGCATTAAATCCGGCATATATTCTTTGTCTTTCAAAATCAAATCAACACCGTTTGATCTATAATTAACTGTTTTTTCAGGTGAACTCCAATAAATGCCACTACCAAAAAAACGAAGGTAATCGTCAAAACCAAATTCTGCTGGTCCAAGTAAAATTTGTCCCCATTTGCCGATAGAAGTTGATGTATAACCGACTTGTTTTAAATAGGCTGGAATCATTTTCTCGGTTGGTTGAAACACTTCCGAGCAGGCATCCTGATTGGTTGCACCGGTGCGGAACGGATAGCGGCCTGTAAGAAGCGCAGCACGCGATGGACCGCTCAGCGGATTGGCATAAGCATGAGTAAAGCGAATTCCTTCGCTAGCCAACTTGTCAATATTCGGTGTTTTGTATTTGTCAGAGCCATTGCAGCCAATTTCAGCATAACCCAAATCGTCAGCCAAAATGAAAATGATATTGGGTTTTTTCGTTTCTTTAGTCTGAGCCTGAGTATTAATTCCTAACATACCGGCTGCAACAATACCTGCAGCTTTCAAAAATTCTTTGTGTTTCATTTTATTAATTTTTTAGAGTCGATTTACTTTAAAATCAGAAAATTGCTGATGACTTATGGTAGTTCTGAAACCAAAATAGCCTTCTTTGTAAGGCGTTTCATCTTTCAATTCCCAATACAGTTCATTGTTTAAGTAATACTGAATCAGACCATTATTTACGATTATTTTGACTGAGTATGTTTTATTTCCAACCAATAAATGAGGAGCATCGCTGTATTCTTTCAATACAGGCTTCTCTCCGTTGCTATGATATTTCCTGAAACGGGTGTACTTGTTGTAATGCCCGCCAACTCCCGCATAATAGAGGTTCAAGTTATCGTATGCTTCAAAATGTCCATCGTGTCCGAAAGGGTTTTCTTTACCTGGTTCAGAGGCCATCCAGAAAGCATTCAAATCCGAAACCCGGTCGTTTTTCCCACCTTTATCCACAATAATCCCGTTGTAAGTAATCATGATATTGCCCGATAGTTTTTGATTAAACCAAACCGTTGCTCCTTTCGAAGAAGAAAGGTCTAATTTGTTGTCAATCACTTTGATGGATGAACTTTCAGGTTGTTCAAACTCTACCAGCCAATTGGATAGATTTCCCCCGAAATTGTCCTGAAAAAGAATCTTTTCAGGACAATTTTTTTGTGGGAAAAGCCATAGGCTATTCACAAGCAATATAAAAATCAGAGAGAGTTTTATTTTCATTTCTAAATTATTCTACGTCACCGCTTTTTCTGTCTTTTTTGATTTTCTTTCCTTTTTTCTCCGGAGTTGTACTGATAGGTTCGTGCCAATCGGCTAATTTTGAATAGTTTGCATATTGAACGTGTTCGCGGTTCATTGCTTCAGTGAACATTTTTTTCATCATCACTTCTTCTTTGCTGTATGCTTTATCACCAATCAGACTTTTAGTTTCCAGCGGATCTTTGTCGTAATCATACATTTCGGTGGCTACGATTTTGGCCTGACTGTAAGGAAATTCAGCTGAATACAGGTCGCCAATCCACTCAGTATAACGGAAACGTTTGGTGCGTATGGTATAACCCATAGCATCCTTGCGTGGGTACTGACTGAATGCAAATTCCCGTAATTCTGCAGTTGGATTTTTCATGGCAGGTATCAGGCTGATTCCATCCAGATATTTTGGGGTCGGAATTCCTGAAAGTTCACACAAGGTTGGGAAAATATCAACAAATTCGCATTGTGTTAGTGGTTTTATACCCGGTTTCATTCCTTTTACCCGCATCAACATACAAGCATGTGTAGCTTGTTCAAAATCAGTGTGTTTGTTCCACAATCCATGATCGCCCAAATGCCAGCCGTGGTCACCCCAAAGGATTACGATGGTATTATCGCTCAATTTCAGCCGGTCTAATTCGTTCAGCACCTTCACAAGCTGAGCGTCCATATAGGAAGTGGCTGCGTAGTAACCATGAATCAGTTCCTTTTGTTTATCAACCGACAAATGATCCAGCTCTTGCTCGGAATAACTGTCGAACTGAGGAATGTCGGTGTAACTTTTCAATTCACCCGAAACATGGTAGGCCAAATCCGGACTGCCTGCTGCCTTGTGTTGGAAAGGTGCAATCTTGAACTGATCACGTTTGTATAAATCCCAGTATTTTTTTGGTGCAACAAATGGTAAATGAGGCTTGTGAAAACCTACAGCAAGGAAAAATGGTTTTCCGTTATCTTTCAGTTGGTTCAACAATTTGATTCCGATTTCGGCACAAACGCCATCCTGGTAAGTATTGTCGGGCACATCGGCACATTCAACTGCCGGACCTTTTTTACCTTTTTCAGGAACGAAATTGACATAAGTTTCAGCTTTATCATTAATCCATGGAGTAGACCATGATGCTGCATCATGTCCCGGACCTGCACTACCAACATGGTAAATTTTTCCAACTGCAGCTGTTTCGTAACCATTTTTAATAAAGTATTCGGGCAAACTAACTGCATTTGTATTTACCTGACGGAAATTTGTTATCAAATCCCATACTTTGGTTTTATCAGGGCGCATTCCGGTAAGGCAACTTGCGCGTGTAGCACCACTAATGGCTTGCTGTACATAGCAATTCTGAAATGCCATACCTTCGTTTGCCAACCTGTCCATACCAGGAGTAATCGCCATTTTATCACCATAAGCTGCAATAAGAGGCTTCAGGTCATCCACGGCAATGAATAACACATTTGGTCGAGTTTGCTTTGTTTCAGTTTTTTGTGCCACTGCAGGCATTGTAGCCAAACCCAACAATGCAAGGTTTAAACTGCTGTTTTGAAAAAGTTTCTTCATGGTTTTATAATAATTAGTTAGTTTTTGTGGATTAACCATTTTGGTCCGACTTCGTTTTCGGTAAGCTGATGTAATGCTTTTAATATTTGATTATCAGAATCATGGGTGCTATTTGCTCCTTTGCCACATTCTGTTTTATATAAACTGTTGCCGGAATATTTCAATTTTGGGTTTTCCAATTTGATTTCATTGGGTCGGGTTGTTTTAATATTTTTATCGCCTCCCCACATTATATTTCCGTCGTAGAAATTGGGTTTAAATTTAAATAAATTAAACGGTGTTGTATTTATCTGTTCGGCTTCAAAAAACGAAAATCCTTTGCAACCGGAAACCAAATTATTGGCAAAATGGTTGTTCTCCGGCAATAAAACCATTTGCAAATCAGGCCAGTGAGACATATAATTGTAGCCAATGTCAAAACCATTTCCACCGCAGTTAATTACTGAATTATTTCCAAAATAACAGTTTTTTACCTGCAGATACTTTGGTAAGTCCTTTTGTTTCGGGGCAAAATTTGGTGTCAGACTTTTCTCGTAATATTCACCCGACATAAGCCTGATTCCATCTTCAGCCACATTCTCAATGTAATTATTCACTACCATTTGACCACTGTCGGCAATCCGGATACCACAGCTTTTTTCCATTCCTTTGCCCAGAATAATATTTCCTTCGATGATATTATGTTTCCCTCTGCGATTTACCAAACCACCTTTTGAAGCAATTACCGTATTGTATTTCACTGAGTTATAATTCGACTTTAAAGATACAATTTCCGTTCCTTCGCCATGAGCCTGTTCAAAAAGATTATATTCCACGCAAAAATAGGCTCCATCGTTACCTGTTTGATCGGCATGACCGTATCCAAAAATACGAAAAATCTCCCGACCGTTGGCTTTACGAATATAGGGGATATCTCTTACAATGCAGCTATCAACACGGTTATAGCGCGAATTTTCCTCATGGTTCTGAACCACAGGGTTCATGTTGTTTTTTCCCGTCATCAGACAATGATCCATCCGGTTATGGCTTCCCTGAAAGTAAACCCAATAATACGCTTTCTGAAAATCGGACGGGTTATAATTCCTTATAACTACATTTGTCATTCTGCAACTATCAGAATTAAAAGTAATTACTGAACCGCTTTCAATCGTTCCATTTCTGAAAACCAAACCATCTACCACCAGATTTGGTTTTGAGAAAATTAGCATGGATTTTTCGGTCAAAACCACTTTCCCTGGATTTTGCGCCCGCAAAACTACCGGAGAGGAACTTGTTCCCAGTGCTTTAAAATCAATTATAACATTTTTCCACCTTCCATCTTTCATTACAATTATTTGTCCTGGAGCAGCTGTTACAATTGCAGAATTCAGTTCTGATATATTTGAAACTAAAATTTCAACCTTCTGATTTTCAGCAGACAAAAACGTTATTATGCAAAGAAGAAAGAAAAGTGAAGTATATTTTTTTCTCATTTTACGAACAATAGTGAAACTTTTCATAGTACAAATTAAATACCAAATAATATAAATTTGGTCGACCAGTTTATTGGTCGACCAAAAGTACTACAACTATTAAGAATAAAAAAATAATTTCAGGGGTTTTTAATGAAATATGCTGTAAAACATAGATTTTTGCAAAATTATAAACCCTTTCAACATAATGCCATTATTTCTTAGCAAGTTTAAGTCGTTGAGATTCGAAAAAACTCAGCATTTTGCTGTATAAATCTTGCTTAACGTCGGTATAATTTTTCTCGTCAACAACGTTTATTGTTTCATTTGGATCTTTTTGATAATCATACAATTCCATAGCAACAATAAGGTTTTTATCAAAAGCTCTTTTTGTACGGAAATTATCTCTCATCCAAATCGTAAATCGATACTGCGATGTTCGAATAGAATAGCCCATACACTTTCCTTCGGCAAATCCTAACCTACCGGTTTCAGCATCTGAACCATTGCGTGGATATTGGCTTACTGAAAATTCCTTAACTCTAGACTCGGGTTTTCTCATAACTGAAACCAGACTTTTTCCATCCAAATGGGAGGGTATTGGAACACTTGCTAAATCGCACAGAGTCGGGAAAATATCAACAAATTCGGTCATCGATTTGGAAATTGATGGCTTAATCCAGGGGGCTGAAATAATAAGCGGTGCGTATGTAGCTTGCTCAAAATTTGTGTGTTTGCACCACAAATTATGATCGCCTAAATGCCAACCGTGATCGCCCCAAAGAATAACGATGGTATTTTTTAGTAACCCAAGTGAGTCCATAGCATTGAGCAACTTACCAACTTGAGCATCGGTGTACGAAACTGCTGCATAATAGCCGTGAATCAGTTCTTTTTGTTTGTTCAAAGGCAAGGTCAATCCGTAATCTTTTTGATCGGTAAACTCAGTCAGGGCCGGAATATCCGAATACTGCCGAAGTTCACCAGCATTATGATACGCAATGGCCGGGCTGTTTTTAGATTTTTCCTGAAACTCAGCTACCGGCATCTGATCGCGTTGGTACATATCCCAGTATTTTTTAGGCGAAACAAAAGGTAAATGAGGTTTCGAAAATCCAACAGCAAAAAAGAAAGGCTTATTCTCTGACTTTAATTTAAGCAGAATTTCTTTGGCTCTAATCACATTGGCACCGTCGTTGTAGGCATTGTCGGGCACATCTGCACATTCCACCGATGGTTTTACAAATTTTGAGATGTACGCTTCTATTTCATCTTCGGCAATTCCTTTTGAAATGGCTTCTTTGCGGTATTTTTCGGCAAGCGCTTTGGTTTCGGGCAATTGATAGGCTCCTAATGCAGGCATACCGGTTTGTGCAGAATAGTATTTTTCCTGAGTTTTGAAATAATTATAATACGGCACGCTCCATGAAGGAACATCCATTTTTTTATCAACACAGCGCTGGTCATAAATTTTGCCAATTCCCTGAGTACTATAACCTTGTGTGATTAAGTATTGCGGCAAACTCAAAATATCCGGATTCACATCGCGCATCTTGGTTTTTAAATCCCAAACACCGGTATAATCGGGACGCATACCAGTCATTATGCTGGCACGCGTAGGACCGGAAACTGCTTGTTGAACGTAGTTTTGCAGAAAAACCGTACCGTTTTTTGCAAGTCGGTCAATATTTGGTGTTTTCACTAATTTGTCGCCGTAACAGCCCAAAATCGGTTTTAAATCATCCACTGCAATAAAAAGAATATTAGGTTTTTCGGGTGCTTTTTTCTCGTTTTGAGCAAAACAAGATACTGATACTAAACCAGCTAAAGCAAGATTTAGTTTTTTGGTTGATGAATTATTTTTCATAATTTTATAATTGTTTTAATCGAGTTCTCCTGTTTTCATTTTCTTTTTATATTCAGTCGAAACAATGTTTTCGAGCTTTCCTTTTATCTCAAGTTTAATGACTGTGGCAATTTTATCAGTTGCATTTTCAGGCAAATCGATAGTCAAAATATCAGCACTTCTAATGCTTTTCAGTTTCTGACCGTTCGAAAGTAAACTTGTTGTTTGAATTTCGTTTGTTAATCCTTCAATCCTTAGTTTCTTGTCAGACGGCCAGTTAAAAATGGAAACATAAAGCGTTGAGTTCTGCCCGTTTTCCTTTTGTGTGAATCTGCCCCAGCTTACCGGTTTTAAACCACTTGCGTGAGTTCCGTAAATGGCTTCAGCATTTATTTTCATCCAGCTTCCGATTTCCTTCAGGCGTTCAATACTTTCCTGTGGAAATTCTCCATCGGCTTTCGGTCCGATATTTAGCAGGTAATTTCCTCCTTTGGATGTAATATCAATTAGGTTACGAATGAGTGTTTCGCTGCTTTTCCAGTTGTGGTCGTTGCTGTTGAACCCCCAGGTTTTATTCATTGTCATACAGGTTTCCCAGTCTTTCCCATCCAGTTCACTCAGATTTGGAATTTTCTGTTCAGGAGTTTTAAAATCACCGGGATAGTTGGGACGTTTCAGTCTGTCGTTGGTGATAATTTCGGGTTGAAGTTTAAGTAGCGAATCCAGTTTCCCGGCAAATTCGTCGGTCATATTGGTCGGGGTATCCCACCACAAAACAGCCACATCTCCATAATTGGTTAGTAATTCTTTTACCTGCTGAACAGCGACATTATCAATGTATTTTGCCATTGTTGCTTTGGTTTGAAGCGGATCCCAGTGTCCTGAATTAGCTTTGGTGAAGGCATCAACCAGAGAAGAGTCGGGATTCGGCCAGCCCTCAGCCATTAATTTTCGGGCAGCTGCACCACCGGGATTGTTCCAGTCCTGAGCCTGAGAATAATAAAAACCGAGTTTTATTCCCTGTTTTTTGCAGGCAGCGGCAAGTTGTTTTAAAATGTCCTTGCCGTAAGGTGTCGCATCAACAATATTCCATTTGCTGGCACCGGATTTAAACATAGCAAACCCATCATGGTGTTTGGCAGTTATCACAATGTATTTCATTCCGGCATCCTTTGCCATTTTCACCCATTCATCGGCATTGAATTTTACAGGATTAAATTCTTTGGCATAGCCCTGATATTCACTTACAGGAATCTTCATTCGGTTCATAATCCATTCAGCTCCTCCCTTTTTTTGCTGAAATCCGTGGTAGTTGCCTGCCGGAACAGCATACACGCCCCAGTGAATAAACATTCCAAACCGGGCTTCGCGCCACCAATCCATTTTTTTGTCCTTAGCAATTTGACTGGTAGATACTTGAGAAAAACTATCTAAACCGATAATCAAAATCAATAAGAGAATAATTTGCTTCTTCATATATCTAAAATAAAATAGCATTGATTATATTAGATAAGCTTAACTTTCAGAAAATCGAAATATAATTCTGTTGCCTTGTCTTTATTAATTATTTGGTTTACTGTAGTTTAAAAAATCTAATTTAATCTTCTTATTTTTATGGCATTTACAAAAGTATTACCTATTTCTTTTTCGAATGATATAGTTATTCCTTTCATACTTTTTGCTTCAATAACAAAAGTTTTCGGTACGGCAGTTAATGCACCATACTGCACTGAGGGGCAAAAATTTTCTAGCACCCTAACATCATTTATAATAATGTTAAACTGACTGATTTCCTTGCTATTACTTTCTGTTTCGTTTACATCGTAAACTGTTTTTGTTTGTTTGCTACTCAAATCGGCAAAATGCAATTCAACTTCATATTCACCATCAGAAACATCAAATTTATAGTTGGTTAAGCCGTATCGAAACGTTTGATATAATGGAACATTTCGGGTTTGGTTTACTTCAGATTGATGACCAATTCTTTTATCAGAAGTTCGAAATATTTCTCCACCAACATACCCAAAACTACCAGATTTGTATTCCTGATCCGGTAACCATGTTGTGCTATTAACAGGATCAATAAAAAAACAGTTACTTCCAACATTTACAGCAAGTTCGAAGGATTTTTCATTGGCCTGACTCAGCAGTGCAGGTATTATTTCAAAATCAATTTGCATGGCATCTTCACAAGTTCTATTTTCATTTATACCTCTTGCAATTAATGAATTTTTGCCGTTTACAAACGCCACATTCCAATAAGAAACACCTTTGATAGAATTTTGTGTTCCCATCGATTTACCATTGACAAATAATTCCACTTTGTCAAGATTTGAATATACCTTCATTGGTTGTATAACAAATTTGTCATTAACCGATGACTGGATTCCTTTACGAATTTACCAATCTCGACTGGCAATATGAATAACAGGTGTTTTTAACAACCATGCCTGATATAGAAAATATACATCTTTAGGAGTACGATTGTTATAAAGCAGTCCTTTATTGTTAATATGAGGCATGCTTTCCTGACGACTACAAGCACTAAAGTCTATAAAATTCCAAACCGCAGCACCTGCAATAAATTTTCGACTAAATATTTGAGCTAAATATGATTCATGATACAATTGTTGCCATTCGATACTAAAATCAAATTGCTCTGGTTTCAAACTGTGCAAACGACCATCACTACCAGCACCATATTCACTAATTAACGAAATAATTTGGGGTGATTCAGTATGTAATTCGTCCATAAACTCACCGAATTTGTCAAATTCATCTTTATACCAACCATAATAAGTGTTCCAACCAATTACATTTGGGGTATTCGACAAACCATAACTTTGATAGTAATCTTTGCCTCCTGAATTTTGTGCCATGGTAGATAACCTGTATTTATCTTCACTATGAACTATACTGTCTAATTCTTTTGCAAATTTTGCTGTAATTTTAAATGTTTCTTTTTTCTTTTCTTTATCAGATAACTTAGAAGTCCCAAGTCCAATTTCATTCATGTAACCCCAAATTATTATACTTGGATGATTGAAGTTTTGACGTATCATTTCTTTCAAACTACTTATGCAGGTCGATTTCAATTCTGAACTGTCATAAAAAGTATTTCCCAGTGGAGTTTCTTCCCATACTAAAATCCCCAATTTATCGCACATCTCTAAAATCGTCGGATCTTGTGGATAGTGGGCTATTCGAATAAAATTTCCACCCATTGCTTTTAATAACTCTATATCACGACGTTGAAGGTCATTGTCCAAAGCATTACCTAAACCCATATAATCCTGATGACGGGCTACACCAATTAATTTCAGGGATTTTCCATTTATATAAAACCCCGAATCAGGACTAAAACTAAACCATCTTAAACCCAAAGGTTGATTTTGTATATCAAATATTTCTTGTTTTTGGTCGTCTGAAAGTATCGTAGTTTGAACTGTATATAAATAAGGATTTTCCGGTGACCATAAATTCGGATTAGCAATTTTTTCTGAAAATTGTTCAAAATCACCTTTGGCATCTGCATCAAGTTTGAGTTTCGATTTAATTACTGAGACTACATTGCCCGATTTGTCAATGATTTTTGAAACTACAGTTAAATTTTGTTTTACAGCAGATTGGTTTATTATAGTTCCTCTAACTTTTATTGTTGCATTTTTTTCATTCACCAAAGGTGTCTCAACAAAAACACCACCCGACCCAAAGTTCATTTGATCAAAGTGAATTTTATTGGTAGATAATAAATAGACATCCCTATAAATCCCACCAAACATAGTATAATCACCCGAAATCGGAGGTAAATCTAAATTTTTACTATTATCAACCTTAACAGCGATAATGTTTTTACCTGGAATTGACACAAAATTTGAAATATCATAAGTGAAAGCCGTATAACCGCCTTTATGTTCTCCAACAAATTTTCCATTCACATAAATATCAGCTTTTACAAACACGCCTTCAAAATTGATAAAAAGCTTCTTATCAATATATTTTTGTGTTAGATTCAAATCTTTACGATACCAGCCAACTCCTCTGTAATATTGCTTTAAAGTATAAGCGTCAGTGGCATTCCATGTGTGAGGAAGATTTAATTTCTGCCATAAGTCATCCTTAAATTCAGGTTTTTCAGCTCCTGAAACATCTTCTGTTATATGTTTCCATGATTCATTTATACTTTCTTTTCCACGTTGAGAAAAACAAAACATTGTGTTCAGAAAAATACCTGAAATTAACCATAATTTGAATGTCTTGTTAAGCATTATTCGGGTTTTATGATTTTCTAGCCTTGGCTAGAAAATCAGTATTTTTTTAGTATTAATCAAGGGATATTGATGTTTTTCACCTTTATAAATCTGCCTAATGCTTCAATATAGTAGTAATCAGCATAATTCAATGGAACATCGATTTCTTTTTTTGCAGGCCAGTTCCCTGTTGAATGTTTTAAAATAAACAACCCGTTTTCGCCTTTATTGGCAAAATACTCGGGTGATGAAAGATTTTTAAGCATTTGTTCGGCAGCGTTTAAATACTCTGTTCCATTCGGCACATAACCACTTAGTTCTATTAGTGCTGACGCGTACAATGCTCCTGCCGATGCATCTCGGGGTTCATTCGGTATGTTGGGTGCATTAAAATCCCAATATGGGATCTTATCTTTAGGTAAATTGGGATTATGTAGAATGAATTCTGCCACTTTCTGAGCCTGAACGAGGTATTTCGGATCCTTTGTTTCGCGGTACATCATGGTATAGCCATACAATGCCCAACCCTGACCACGCGCCCAGGATG
This sequence comes from uncultured Bacteroidales bacterium, assembly GCA_903830915.1. Classification (GTDB taxonomy): domain Bacteria; phylum Bacteroidota; class Bacteroidia; order Bacteroidales; family Paludibacteraceae; genus Paludibacter. The sequence continues at coordinate 20,528 of CAIKVR010000377.1, read as the reverse complement.
AACTGTTGCTGAATCCCTGGTGTGTTACTTTTGAAATGACATTACCTGTAATACTATCGTAATTAACCACATGAAAACAGCTGTTATCTGGTCTGAAATGATTTTCCAGCGTTTTATTGGCGTGTTTTATAGATGTCGATTTATAGGATTCATCTTTTGTAAGTTTACTAACCTCACACAAAAATTCGAGATTTATCATATTGTCAATGATAACAGGATATTGCCAGTTATTACGATTATCCCACGATTTTATTAAACCGATTTCCGGATGAAAGCGTGTCATTAATGAATTTGCTCCGGTCAATAATACAGACCTATATGCTTCATTTCCGGTTATTCGGTAGCCATTTCCAAAGCTGCAATAAAGCATGAAACCGAGGTCGTGTGTATCTTTGCGGTATTGCACACATTTCAGTAATTCTGTGTAATAATCGGCTTCAGTTTTAAATTTCTCTTGTTTGGTTATTTCAAATAAATACCAAAGCGTACCGGGGAAGAATCCACATGTCCAGTCGTTTGTTCCGGCAAACTTGGCAGTTCCATTTTCAAAAGTACGTGGGTTTTTCTTTACACATTTATACTTTTCGGCAGCTGTCAGCAGTTGTTCTTCGGAGCGTTCCAGCGCATTTTTTACCCAACCGTATTCATTCTGACTCCGTGCTTCAGCAGCAAAAGGAATCAGAAAACACAAATTCAGAAGTATGATAATTTTCTTATAATCAGGCATATAATTCTAATGTTATTTAATAGGTTTGTTTAATCCCAACCAGAGAATTGGATTTTTTAGTGGCATATTTCTTTTACTTTCATCGGTTGGAAATTCGGCACTGCATTTTTCCCAGATTGAAATCCATTCAGGTTGTTGGTGAATAATGGCAGCAAAAAACATGAACGGACGGCGTCCGGGCTGCTCATCCCAGTGCGAAATATCTTTTTTGAATGGCCATTTTTCCTTATCAACCACATAGGGTTTAATAAAGTCAACACCTTTTTGCATACCACGTCCGTCAGAAAGTGAAAATTTCCAACCATTGAAGTCACTGTCGGTCAAAAGCCAGGTTAGTGTAGCCATTCCATCCAGGTTGAAGAGTTCGTACGAAAACGGTTTAGTTCGCTCAATTTCAAGCGGATAACTTCCATTCTGCGCCATTTGTGTGGGTAACAGAATTTCCACGTAATGTTTCCGGCATTTCTCCAAAATGGATTTGTCACCAACGAAACGGGCATAAGCAGCCACCTGAGTATGCCACCAGGTGCCGTGATTGTTTTTGGCATTCATTTCGTCATTTCCGTATTGGTGTGTATTAAGCCACGTCATAAATGTTTTAAACCAGTTATGAATGGTTTCACTGTCCGATTTTGAGAGGTATGGTGAATTTTCCAACACCTGAATCGATTTTGTAACTTCAATAAACGGAATTCCATCAATAATTCCTATACCACGACCGGTATTTACACCTTTAATAGCCTGAGCAAACAGGAAATTCGGGTTCATAATCGTTTCAGAATTCACATACCACGCTTTCAAATGTTTCACTGCAGTTTCTGCATATACGGCTTTGCCTGTTAATAAATATGCTGAAGTCAACGTACCAACTGCCCACGAAAAATCGCCAATAGCCTGACGGTGAAAATCAAAATTGGCAGGATTGTTCAACCCGTCTTTGCGAATATACGGTCCATCCGGGTTTTTTGGATCAGGCCACCAGTAGGTCGCTTCGGAGTAATAATCGTGAATCCCACCTGCGCTTCTGGGACAAGAAAATGAAGTCACAGTTATAGGTTTTAACTGTAAAAAACTATCAGCCAACAGAATGATACGTGGTTTTTCAGCTTTGATTATTCCTGATTTGATAGTATTTTCAATTGTTACTGTAGTAGGTTTTTGGGCTGAAAAACACCCAAAGCAAACAAACAGAAAAGATAAAAGTAGTTTTATTTTGATTGTTGTTAACATAAATTTATAGTTTAATAAATTTTGAATTAATGGATTGGTTTTCAATTTGGCAATTGATTATATATACACTCGATGGGAGGTTTGATATGTCTATTTTCAATTTGTCATAAGTAAAATCTGTTTCATTTACTACTTTACCCTGTGAAGAAAGTATTTGAATATGAGCTTTTTGATTATTTTTCTTTATACTGATATTCAGAAAATTATCTGTAATTGTTGATGAAAGTCCTATCTTTTCTTCGGTTGGAATTATCTGATATGTACGTATTGATTTACGTGAAGCAAGTTGTGCTTCATAAATTGAAGCAGGTACTAAGCCTACTTTATTCTGACCTTCGACATACCCAATCGGAAAATTAGTGGCGCTAACAGGATTTCCGGTAATTGTTTTTGCCATACAACCAATGGCATAATTTTGGCCGGTTGGAGGTTGTTGCAATGCAATTTTTCCATAATTGGCTGTCACATCACAATTCCATAATACTGAATGTACAGCTGCCCAGCCATGCCCTGTTCCCATGTTTACACGGTTATACAGTCCGAGTACAAAATCACGTTTCAGATTAATTTCTTTATGATTGTCGTACAACATGCCCTGAGTCCATTGCCTGTGTCCTTCGTTCACAGCATTAATTGAATCAGAAGTACACCGAAGAAAAACATTTCCAGATGTAGATGAAGTGCCGTTTGAGATGTAGTGATGACGGCCGTTGCGTGCATAGCAATTTGAAAACAGATTTAATTGCGAATAAACATAAGTATTGAAATTATACATTCTTTCTCCAGTTATAATGGCAACCGGGTCAATGGCAGAGCAAGAAACAAAAGTGCTTCTGGTACAGGCTTCTGTGATGATTCCTGAATGTCCGAAATGAATAAATGTACAGTTCTTTGCCCATGAATTTTCACAGCTTTTAAAGCGTGATGCTTCCCATGCATGATTTTCATCATCACCACTCAACGTTTCAATATCGATTCTCAGGTTTTCAAGTCCTACCTGATTGATGAGGTTTGTCACATTGGGCTTGTAACAATAGGATTGTGAAATGGATTTGTGTAAGCTATAAAAAACAGGTGCATCAACAGTAATTTTGTTGCCGGATATATTGGTAATGAATCTGTTATATGAAATTGGTAACTGTCCTGCTACCCAACGTTCATCGGGATCGGTTGGAGCAGCAGGGTCAGGATAAGTAACACCGCCCTGATTTACCGCATCAATCCAGGCCTGAGTGCAGGGATGATAAATAATGATACGGTCACCAACTATATACAGTGAACTGTTTTCTACATTAAAGCTAAAGGCACCTTCAGGTACTATATCATCAGTAATATTTGATGTTGTTCCGCTAAGTTGAATTTTGCCATTAATCTGAGTTGAAGAATTACCAAGCACCACTACATCACGTTGAGCTGGAGTATTTCCCCGTGCAAAAATTATCGTGGAAGTTAGTGTATCAGCACTTTGACCAACACCGCGCAATACCACACCATCATTTTTTACATAAATCGTTCCATAAATATCATATTTCCCGGCGTTCAGAAGCACTGCACCACGAATTCCGTTGGCATCTTTAGGTAATGAGCCAACGTAATCAATTGCAGTCTGAATGTTTTGAGTATTATCAGTTCCGGCTATTGCTGATATAGTTTTTACGGTTGCAACTTCAGGTAAATCTATTCCACCACCTTTAAAACCGGCATGACTAAAATCGGGTAAAATATATCCGTCTTTGTCGGCAAAGTAGGTTATTTTTCCGCTACTATCAATACTCAGGAGTGCTGATTGCCAGTTATTTTGAGCATTTATATTGCTCAAAATAAACAGAAAAAAAAAGAGTATTGAATAGTCAACTTTCACTGTCAGGTTTTATTTTTTTAGTCCAATATTTGAACCATCGACTGCTTTGCCTTTCAATGGTGAAGAGACAGATAATGAATAAGATTTAGGTTCAAAAAGTGGATTATCGAAAGTCAAAGTGGTTATTCTTGCCCCTTTTGTAATTTCCGGTTTTGGGCAGTTGTAAAAACAACTTCTCGATACTTTATCGTACAAACCCCAAAGCAACATGGATGATTTCACGGCGGAGTTTGAGAAAACAGAATTATTGATTTTCACGAACATAATGCGCGATAGTTTCAAAATCGATTCTTTTGCTGAAATTCCTATTGAATCGAAAACACAGTGATTTATCAACAGCGAACCCCCAATGGTCGATTCGTCGTACCCACCACGGTAATAATCGAGCACGCAATCCGCTAAATTGGCAAAAACAGAATTGCTAAAAACCACTGATTCAGCATTATACTTGCCATCTTCCTTTTCTTTATGAAGGTTGAATCCGCTGTACGAATCACGAATCACCGAGTTTTTCACCACAATGGAATCGGCCATAGTACTAATCAAACTATTGAATATTGCACCATCCTTCACGCCAAAACCGGAAATTTCGCAGTTGTCAATAAATAGGGAATAACCCAACGCATGTTCACCGGTAGCAAAAGCATATTTCGGGGATTTTGCTAATTTATTATCGCCTTCGCCATCAATTCTCACACTTTTGAAATGGACATACACATCCGATACTAACTCAAACAAAGATTCGTCACCTTTGGCAGTTTTCATTTTTATAACCGGTTTTGAGACTGATTTTGAGGAAGATGTAATGGAGATACTTTTAGAAAGTAGGATTTTTTTAGTCAGTATATGTTCGCCTTCGGCCAGCATCAATATATCACCAGCTTCTGCTTTAGTCACTGCTTCGGCTAAATTATCGGTTCGGGCTTTTACTATAATCGTTTTACCTTTTGAAAACTCTTTCTTTAATTGACTTAAATCGGGTTTATACCATAATGGACCACAGATTCTGGCACTTGCTATTTCCGTTTTCGATGGTTCATTTTGAAATGCACCTACAGTTGGATTCAAACTCGATTGTCCAACAATATCCATGCTGATAAACGGTATTTTCTGTCCCTCAGTTTTGGTGTAAATTGTTTCAATATCAGTTGACTGCGATTTCAGGATTTCACCTGAAATTGCCCCTTTTTCAACTGATAGACCTTTTTTACTGATCATCAGGTTATTTGCAAACCTGAATCCATCAGTTTTGTCGTAACTTTTACTCAATACTGTATCGTTCGGACAATCGACTATATTATTGATAATCTGTACATTTTGAGGTGTAACTGTACGGTTTCGTTCGCCGACACCCACACAAAAATTCCAAGGCAGCGAACAATCATACCATGTATTGTTAGCAATAATCACATTTTTCACCGCGGCATAACCCGTCGGTGGTGAGTCGGGTATTGCATTCATGATGGTAAGCGGTGAACGGAACTCGTCGCCACGAAGTTTGTAAAAGTAATTATTGTAGATTTTGTGACCTTCGTTTATCACCCTTACACCACCCGTAAATGGTTTTCCGTTGCCAATAAACCAGTTACCTTTTACCAATGCGTTATTTCCGTGACGAAGTACCAAGCTACCTTCCGATTCGAAGAAAGTATTGTTTATGAATTGATTATTGCAGGATTTGTTCGAGATAATTTCCACTTCGCCACTGCAATGTTCAAAATAATTTTCTTCCACCACTGTTTCGGAACTTAGTGTACAAACTTCTCCCGTTCCGATGCGAATCGATTCGCCTCCGTTCGATCCCAAGCGTGGGCGTCGTCCGAAATAGTTGCGGTAAATGTAGTGTTTGTTGTGAATACTGTTAGAATCGTTTGGACAGACTATAAGCGTAGTTCCTACATTGGATTTTCCGCCAAAATAACAATTACTTACTGTGTTGTATTTCCCCCACAAGATAATCCAGTGATCGGCTTTTTCGCGAACGAACTGATTGAATTTGTCGATAACACATTCACTTACAGTACAATGATATGCATAATCTTTCAATGATGTTTGAAAATTGATAACCGCCTCGCTCGGACTAAATCCGTTTCTGAAAACAAGACCATTCACATCCAAATAATCACCTGAAAGTGACAGTGAGGATTGTCCTTCAATCGAAACTTTTCCGGGAGTTTCAGCCCGTAAGGTTATGTGTTTCTTTGTTGTTCCTTTACCTTTGAATACTATTTGAACATCTTTCCATACGCCATCGGTCATAACAATACAATCTCCGGGTTTGGCAGTTTTCACTCCTTGATTTAGCTCACCAATGTTTGATGTCTTAATTACTTTGTTTTCAGCATTCAGGCTAAAAGAAAGCAGAAAAACAACTGAAAAAGCGAGGTGTATAAATTTACTTATCACGTTCATCATGACAATTTAAATTAAATTATAGACAATAGTTGAATGAAATTCATCTTTTAATATTTCTGAAAGTAGAATTTCAATGATGGATTATTTCACAATTGCACTAATAAAAATCAGTTTTGCTTTTTCTAAATTTACAACAGCTACACTAATATTTGCATCAGTAGTAGTTGGTGTATCTCTACTTGTTGTGGCAGCATCAATTGCAGTCTTAAAAGTAGTTTTTACAGATGGGGCAACCTGACCTTTCGCAGTACCGGGAGTAGTGTTATTATACAATGTTTGAGCTGCAATGATAGAATCATTCAGAGTGATTCGGTATGATATACTTGGAGTAAAGTTAACACGTGGACCTGAAGGTGGTACATTTGATCCCAGTGTTATCATACCCCTCGCCATTATCTCCACCGAAGTTGCTTGTTTTGACGAGGCCGGGTCGGCAAGAATAGAATCTGCACGTAATGCGGTCAAATAGTTGTTGTAAACGTAAGGTACATATTCATTAAACCCATATCCTACTTTCACATTATAACACAAAACTAATTGATCTTTGATATAACTAAAACATTTTGCTTTATATGTCTCCAAATCACTTGGAATAATTGCATTGTAAAAAGATGATATTGCAGCCTTTATTGTTGTAAGTGACCTATTCATTAATGGAGTAGTGTATGTGGCTGAATCTCGGACATATCCGGCATTCGTAAGCACCAATAATAATTGACCTTTATCATACCCTAACACTTTACCGGCAGCAGATCCGTTATACCCGGAAAATTGAACTATGGATGAATAAACTTTATTTCCTGCAACTATTGAATCGTAGAGCTCTGAATGATCACAAAGATTAACTCTGGTTATAAAATTAAATCCCGAAGTTGCCATTTTTTTATTTATAACTATTAATTCACCTAATGTAACATCAGGATTTGCAAGTAACGTGGAATCGGTTTTTAAATCGGCCAGATAAGCGGCATAGTATTTCTGAAAATTCAGAGCAATCTGACTTTGATTATAATATCCTTTCTTATATCCTGTATTGCCTCTTTTATAGCCGGCATAACAGGTATCCAGAATTTGTCGTTGAGTTGTATAATAATCTTTATACTGATTAATAAAGTCAGCTGTTGGTTTTACCTTAAGAATCACCGGATCTTCTTTGGTACACGAAGTAATACTTATTCCAAGAACAATACATAATTGGAATAAAAATGATAGTTTAGTTGGATATTTCATGTTTAAAATTTTACAAAGATTAATAGCCATCATTTTGTGATAAGGTTAAGCTGTTGCCTGAATTGTAAGTATCTATTTCCTGTTGAGGAATTGGTAATAAAAGTTTGCTTGTTTTAAAATATTCCGATGATGGTGGTATAATTGGTTTGTATTTTGAGTAAATATTATAATAATCAAGACTATTTGGATCGGTCATTTCATATTTTAATATTTTAATCGCTTTTTCAGGATCACCATAAGATTTATTCATACGCAGTAAATCAAACCAACGGATATCTTCAAATGCAAATTCAAGTCGTCTTTCAAGATAAACTTTATCCAGCGCATCAGTATTTGATGCAAATGCTGTGGTGTATTGTGTAACACCTGCTCTTGCCCGTATTGTGTTAACATCAGTTCGGGCAAGGTCGGGAGTAGTACCCTGAGCTAAAATCTCAGCCCGCAGCAATAATAAATCGGCAAAACGTAACACTATCCAGTCATTTTCACCCTGGTTAACCTGTTGAATAGTTGGATCTACCCATTTTCCGGGAGCTCCAATCATCGAGGATGCTTTTTTGCCGTACCAAATTACCGACTGATGAAATCTTATGTTAGGAATACCGGCAGTTGTATCCGCATAAAATTTAGGTAAAAGGTCATTAGGGGTTGCATTGTTATCGCCACCCGGAGTTCCTACATTAAGGAAAAGTCCTGTTGGTGAACCATCGGGTGCAAAATTTGACCAAAATGGTGACCCAATGCCCGAAGTTCCACCTTTGAAACGAATAGCAAAAATTATTTCCTTATTCATTTCGTTAGTGATATCAAAAATGCTACCATAAGGAGTTAATTGTTTTCCTGCAATTACTGCACCGGTTGTCAGTAATCCATGTGGACTATTAGTTATTATATCGTTGATAAGAACTAGGGCAGAATCTAAATCATTAGTACCATGACGGGTAATATATGCTTTAGCCAACATACCTTTTGCGGCCCATTTTGTAACTCTGCCTAAATCATTATAAGCATAAATTGAAGGTAATTGTGCGGCAGCTTTTTTCAAATCAGGCATAATTAGTTCGGCATAAATGGAGTCAACTGGTAATCTTTTCAACGTTTTTGCCTGATCTTTATCCAGTAAACCAGTAACCTTAAACATGTCGCCCCATAGAGTCACCAGTGAGAAATAATGGTAAGCCCTTATAAACAACAATTCACCTTCGTATTGAGCACGTAATGTTTCGGAAGGGATTATGGTTTGACCTTTTACCACAGACGGCAGAACGGCATTTACATTCATGATATTTGAGAAATAGTTACGCCAGAATTCTAACAACATAGGTTGACTTGGAGGTGTTCTGAAGAAACGGATATCACAATAATCAACTCTTCTTGTTGTGCCTGTGCCTGTATTTGCCACACAACTGTTATCGGTTCTGTTTTCTGTAAATTTCCATTCATCAACAATAATCCGTTGCATGCCCGAATAACAGCCCATTACTCCATATTGTATACTTATTGGAGAATTGTAAAATCCTTCCTGATTAAGTTTTGATTCCTGGTTATCTGTAATCATATCGTTACAGGATGAAACCATAAAAATGGATACTAATGCTATAAATATTGCTATTTTATTTTTCATTTTCTTACTTTTTTTAAATCCGAACTTTTTTAAATAAAAATTAAATTATTATCAGAAATTAATATCAACACCCAGTGTATAAGTCCTGTTTAAAGGAAACGAGCCGCGTTGATAACCATCCACTAAAGGGAAAGCGCTTGAATATGGACCGGATTTCATTCTTGCTTCAGGATTAATTCCTTTGTAACTCGATGCCATGAAATATAACAAGTTATTTCCTGAGAAATACAGCCTTAATTTACTTAATCCAAAGGATTTTACAATTTTAGGAGGAAGTGTATACCCAAATGTACAATCACGCATGGCAAGGTATGAAGCATCCTGCAAAGCATGATCGGTTAAAATCAAATCACCACCAGAGGTATTCTTATCATAGGTAGTCATTCCATCGCCAGGGAACATTGGACTTACCCAACGATTAGCAAGGTAAACCGCAGTAGATCGTAAAGTTTCATTATAGTTCATATTACCATCAATAAGTTTACCACCTTTAACACCCTGAAATAGAAAGCTTAACTCAAAACCACTATAACTAAATGTATTGGTAATTCCATACGTGAAATCTGGAAACGGTGAGCCGATAAATGTACGGTCTTCAGGTGTAATATTACCATCACCATTCAAATCTTTGACTTTTTCTGCTCCGGGCAATGGAGCATATTTTGCATATACAGCAGGTGTACCGGCTTTATTATAGGTTGCCTTTGCTATATTACATTCTGCCCATGAAGTCCAGACACCTTCCTGCACATATCCGAAATACTGAATGGATGGCATCCCCACCTGAGCACGATATACTTCGCTTCGTTCACCAAAGTTATCAACATAAGTTCCGGGTTCACTGCTTCCATAGTTAATCAGAGTATTTTGATTATGAGCAATATTAGCAGTGGTTTTCCAGGTAAATCCCTTATAATCGATATTGGTTGTAGTTATTTCAAATTCAATACCCTGGTTATTTACTTTCCCTATGTTATTCCAGAATGTATTATGACCTGTTATACTCATTATTGGCTGTTGAAGCAATAATTGGATGGTGTTGGAATTATAGTATTCAACAGAAATATTTACTTTACTATTAAACAATCCTAAATCAACTCCGTAGTTACCTTCCTCAGTTTGTTCCCAGGTTATGTTTGGGTTGCCAATAAATGCATCTGTGCCTGCAACTCCGGGAATTAATGTTCCTGTACCAAATCCCAGAACATAATTAGAAGTATTGTATGCGTTCATGTACGAATATTGTGGAATTTTGTTGTTGCCAGTCAAACCATAGCTGGCACGGAATTTCAGATTTGAAAGCCAATCGAATTTTTTAAGAAACCTCTCTTCGGAAGCACGCCAACCAATTGAACCGGCAGGGAAAGTTCCCCATTTGTGATTATCGGCAAATTTAGAACTACCATCGGTACGAACACTGGCTGAGAATAAATACTTACCCTGATAAGCATAAGTTAATCGACCTATAAAAGATTCAAGTGCTTCTGTATAATAAAAAGAACTAACACCATTTATAGTTGGGGTAGAATTCTGATTATCCAGAATTAATGAAGATGCCAGATTAAATGAGAAAACCTGATCGTTTGGAAAATTGGTAGCAACCATTTGATTATATCTGTTGCCTGTTTTTTGATAAGTGAAACCAGCCATGACAGTAATATCATGACTTCCAAATTTACGGGAAAAATTCAGTGTGTTTTCAGATAATAATTCGGTATGAAGAGTAGTCTGACGTGTCAGTCTGTTTGGCGAACCTTCTTGTGTGGCTGATGTTTGTTCAGTTTGATTATACTCTTTATACTGTGTAAAAGCGCTGTTTGCTGTTTTGAAGTTCAATCCAGGTAAAATATTAATCAAAATATATGAACCTGCTTGTAAACGATAATCATCTGTAGAAATATTAGTTCTTTCATTTTGAGAAACGGGATTTTGAGAAGTAGAACCAGATACACTTGCAGTTGGAACAAACCATGATTCACCGTTCAGTCCGGTACCACTAATTGAAGCAAACGTAAAATTATTCGGTTGGCAATAAGCCCCTTCAACAGTACCATTAAATGCAGCCATGGCTGCATTATTACGTACAGGCAACCAGGTGGGAGATCGCATAAAATCGACCAGATTTACTGCCGGTTTTGTTTGTCGGCTGTAGGTCGGTGATAAGTTTAAACCAATAGTTACGGCTTTTGACAATGTAATATCAATTTTGGCACGAACACTGTATTTATCATAATTACTATACCTCATCACACCATCTTCTTTCAGATAGTTACCTGAAACAAAATATTTGGTTGTTTTATCACCTCCTGATGCACTTAATTCAAAATTTTGATTTGAGCCATTTCCACGCAATGCTTCGTGCTGCCAATCGGTTGGTTGATCCAGTAAATAATGTTCAATTAAATAGGCTGCCTGATCAGCTGTAGCAATCTGATTATATTTCATTGTTCCGTTTGGATTAGAAGTAGCATTATATATAGTGCCATCTACAGCAGGATCCTGCATACGCATTGCTGCTTCATCATAAAGCAACTGAACATATTCAGCGGTTGTTAACATTTTATTTAACTTCATTACGTTACGAACTCCTGAATACATTTTAAAATTGTATTTTGGTTTAGCAACATTACCACTTTTGGTTGTAATCAGAATTACACCACCTGCAGCGCGTGAGCCATATAATGACGCAGAAGCTGCATCTTTTAGCACTTCAATTGACTCCACATCTCCCATATTTACGGATGATAAACCATCAGGGATAGGGAATCCATCTACAACAATCAGCGGACCTGAATCTGCACTGATTGAACCCAACCCACGAACACGAATAACCGGAGCTTCACCTGCTTCCGGGTCAAACTGATTTATTGTTACTCCCGCAAGTTTCCCTTGTAATGCTTGACCAATACTTGAAACCGGAATATCATCCATTTTTTCACCTTTAATGGAGGAAACAGCTCCTGTTAAGTGTGATTTTTGTTGTGTTCCGTAAGCAACTACCACTACCTCATCAATAGCTTTTGTGTCTTGCTCCATCACGATATCCAGTTTTTTCGCTGTTCCAACAGCCTGAACTACATTTTTATAGCCGATATACGAAAATGCAATTAATGATTTGCTATCCTTTGCCTGTAGGGAATATTTTCCATCTACATCAGTAATTGTTCCTGTATTTGTACCAATAATTTTAATGTTCACACCAATTAAGGGCTCTTTATTTGTGTCAGTTACAGTTCCGCTTAATTTGAACTGGGAAAATGCGACCAATGTATTCATGTTTATTAGTATGAATAGCCACACAAAGTTCCGGAGGAATTTTTTGCCGTTTCTGTTGTTTTTCATTTAAGTATTTAATTTATTTGAATGAGATTTGTAGACCTAAGTATTATCGAAAAAATATGTATATTTAAATAGCCTATTCTTATTTCATAATCACGGTGATATACTCTGATTTTACACAGGTTCGAAATAAGTATTTTAGAATCAAATTATTAGTAGTATTTAAATTGAATAAATTGGCATACCAATAATTTGGTCGACCAAAAATACTACAATGTTTTAGATGTACAAAAGTTTTTTTGCATTTTTTTTGTACTTTCTGCTGTAAAACATATTTTCATGTTAAACAACAAGAGGCGGGAAAATAGGTATGTATGTGGTTTTTGACTAAGCTCAGAGATTCTGAAGCTCTTCCTTAAGTTTTCGGGGTAAACCAGCTACAACAAGGTCGTAGGAATGATTAATCAGTTCACAAAGAAATTTTTGCGAAATTGAAGCTTGAATAAAAACCGTGTTCCAATGTTTTTTGTTGAAATGCCAGGCTGGAGTAATCGCATCAAATTCTTCGCGTAAGTTAATGGCACGATCGGGGTCACATTTCAACGTGATTTGCGTTTCAGGATTATCCAATGGTATTAATGCAAACATTTTCCCCTGCACTTTAAGAACCAGTGTCACCTCATCAAACGGGAAATGGTCAGTTACCGCTTTAAGGCTCATGCAATAATGATGCAGCTCTTCATAGTTCATATCAGTTCTATTTGCCGACAAATATACAAAAAAAATGATATCAGCCGTTTAACTGATAAAACAGTTATTTTACCAATTCATTCTTTTTGAAATCGTAAAAAGTTTTACGCATTAGATCTGCCAGAAAGAGTTGATAGTTGATAAATGCACGCAAATGAGTAGTGTAGGCATTATTCAACCTATTACGTTCCAATGCCAGCGATTGGCTGTCGATATCTCCATCGGCGAATCGCTGACGTGTAATTTCAAAACTTCTCTCAGCCACTGAAACATTTTTCTCCAGTAATTGTAAGCGTTTCAAGCTACTATTAAGGTCGTTTACAAGGTTTCGCACCTCACGCTCTATAGCACGTTGTACTTCTTCCTTTTGTAACTGATTTTGTTTCACTCTGGCTTCAGCTGCTCGCACCAGCGCTTTGTTTTCGCCAAAGTCAAGCAAAGGCACCGATACTACCAACCCCACACCATAATTAGCTGGTCGGTCCATGTAGTTTGAATATGTATTGTTAATGGAACTAGTCATGGATGTATTCACACTTTGAGCACTTACACCTGCTTTTTCGTAATACGCATTTACATTGGCCTGAATCATTCCATTCGCCTTCTGCTGTTTCAGATTAAGCTTATTCTGTTCAATCTGAATTTCCTGTTCGCGAATCTCCAACCGATTTTCAAGAGCATACCGAACTGCTTTCTTTGGGTCAACGGCTATTATATCATAGTTGAATTCACTGCTTAACGATACACTGTCGGTAAAATTGATTCCAATCAGCTCTTTAAATGAATTCAGTGAAGATTTTTGATTAACCAATGATAAATCGTAGTTATTTTGTGCTTCAGCCAAATCAACTTCCATCTGCAGCGCATCCACTTCTTTAATTAGTCCTGCGTCATACTTACTTTTTGCAATTTCCCGGGCATCTTTCTGTCTGTCGAGATTCATACGAGCCAGTTCCGCTTCTTTTTGTACCGAAAGCAAACCGTAAAACGAACTGCTAACCTGATAAACAAGATTCAGTTCTGCACGCTTCAGACTCTTTTTGGATTGTTCGTAAGCCAACTCCGCTTTTTTCAGACTTGATTTTATACTGTTATAACCATATAGGGCATCGAGTGGCTGCGTAAATCCGATACGAGTGCTCAGATACGATGTCCGTGATAAATCTTTATAGTCATCTGTATTATCGAGTCCTGTTCGTATATAAATATTACCGTTTGTTGGCAAAGGCTGAGTAATCAGTACATTACCGCTGTAGTTCAATTGACGAAGGGGAAAATATGACACTCCGGCACTATCCTGATAACGCTGTAACACATTTGAATATTCCGGTGCTACAAAATTCAGACTTATATGAGTTTTGAATTTGCTGGTTGCCGATTTAAGATTGTATTCAGCAATTTTCAAATCCTCCGTCAATCCAAGCATGGTGTAACTTTTGATTTTGGCAAGTTCTATGCTTTTTTGCAAATCAAGATTATAAATCTGTGCTTTTGAACTAAAAATACAAAACACAATAATCAATGATAACATGAATATTTTTTTCATATACTAAAAAAATTAGGTGTTTAAGATTGAATCAGAGCAGGCGATTTCAGGTTTCTTTCATTCCTATTATCTGAATGAATCATTCCATCTTTTATAAAAATGGTTCGATGAGCGTGGTTGGCAATTTCCTGCTCATGAGTAATCAGAATTATTGTATTTCCGTCCTGATGCAATTCATTGAAAAGCACCATAATTTCATCACCGGTTTTCGAATCCAAAGCACCAGTTGGTTCGTCGGCCAGCAAAATGCCTGGATTTGTAACCAATGCCCGGGCAATGGCTACACGCTGCCGCTGACCACCACTCATTTCGCTCGATTTATGGTGAATGCGATCCGCCAATCCAACTCTGTCCAACGCTTTAAGTGCCCGCTCGCGACGCTCTTCGCTTTTCACACCTGAATATATCAATGGTAATTCCACATTTTGTAATGCATTCAGTCGTGGTAATAAATTGAAATTTTGGAAGATAAATCCAATTTCTTTATTTCGCATAGCCGATAAAGCATCGTCGCTCAGACTACTGACGTTTATGCCATTAAACAGATATTCGCCTGTAGTTGGCGTATCCAGACATCCTAAAATATTCATGAAAGTAGATTTCCCCGAACCAGATGGTCCCATTATTGCCACATACTCATTTTGATGTATTTGAGTGTTAATATCGATGAGCGCAGGAACTTCCAGTTCGCCCATGACATAGTTTTTTGATAGATTCTTTATTTGTATTAGCATAATTGTTGTGAGTTAATTTACCGACTACCTACTATAAATTGCCTACTTGTTTATTCATATCTTATAGAATCAATAGGTTTCAGGTTTGCAGCATTTTTAGCCGGCAAATAGCCGAAACTTATTCCAACCAACACCGAAAAACCAAAAGCGATAAAAATGGAATAAGGCTGAATGAAGGTGGTTATATCAGTAAAAAGCGAAACTGTCAGCGAAAGTGTAACACCCAGCAGTACGCCGATAATTCCACCGGTGATACTGATAACAACTGCCTCTGTTACAAACTGACTCATAATATCTGACTTACGGGCACCAATGGCACGTCGTATGCCAATTTCGCGGGTTCGTTCCATCACCGTGGCAAGCATAATATTCATAATTCCAATTCCGCCTACTAATAATGAAATGGCAGCAATGGCTCCCAATAAAAAATTATAAATCTGTCGCTCTTTTTCTTCTTGCTGCAATAATTCATACGGTACTACAATGCTATAATCCTCATTATTATAATGATGTCGTTTCAGAATTTCATCGATTACCTTCGATGCTTCCTCCAGTTTGTCTGAACCATCAACCTGAACGGTTATCTGTTGAATTTTACTGGTAAGCTGGTTTTCGTGACTGAAACGCCCCAGAAATGTGTTCAACGGTAAGTACACATCCATGTTCAAATCTCGTGCGACTAACTCACCCACAGTTTCTGTGAAAAGTGCTTTCGATTTAAGTACACCTACCACTTCCAACCATTGGTCTTCAACTTTTACCATTTTCCCAATCGGATCTTCGCTCCGAAAAAGTGAAGTTGCCACTCCAGCAGCAAGCATGCAAACCTTTAGTTCCTTTTTATTCTGATCATCGTCAATAAATTTCCCTCTTGCAATTTTGTAATTCAGCATTTCAGTATATTCAGGCGTAATACCTATAACTGTCGATTTTGCAGATTTGTCGGTATATTTAGCTTCCGAGTTAATTTCAGCCTGTGAAGCTGTGCGAATTACTCCCGGAACTATTTCTTTTATCACTGAAGCATCTTCCTGAGAAAGCCCCTGAGAGAATTTAGCACGTACTTCCTCCAGCTCTTCGTCAGTCATCTTTTTATCTCTGATAATAATGTTGTTCACACCCAAATCCTGATACTTGGCAATAGCTTCACGTTTGGCTCCTTCACCGATAGAAAGCATGGTGATAACCGAGGCTACACCAAAAATAATCCCGAGCATAGTGAGAAATGATCTGAATTTATGATCAATTAAACCACTGATAGCCAATCGTATATTTTCTTTATATTCCATAATTTGTTTCTAAAGTTTGTATTCACAACTCACTGTCATACCTGGTTTTAATCGCTCTTCCGACTTCAACATTCTTACTTCCACATCAAATACTTTTTGCTTCGATTTTTCGTCTTTTAAATGGCAAAGGCGTCCAATATAAGTCACTTCGCCATCAAATCTGATTTTAGGTAGCGCATCCAACCGTACAATTACCTTTTGTCCTTTATGAATTTTCAGAAAATCACGTTCTCCAACCGATGAATTCACTTTCATCCATGTTAAGTCCGGTACATTTCCCATGTTGTTTCCTGGGTAAACTTCGTCACCTATTTTAATCATATTGTCGGTTCTCCAATTCGTACCAATCTGGAAAATGCCTGATATTGGAGTTCGGATAGTGAGTCGCGGAAGAATTGATTTCGCATCTTTCAATTCAGTTTTCAACTGATTTACCCGTAAAACCTGAATTTTCATATCATTTACCCGGATAATTTTATTCGACTTCAATTGTCGCTGTACTTTGGCAAAATCAATTTTTGCCTGATTGAATTCAAGTTGCTTGATTTTGCGGATTCGTTCAGATTCAAAACGTGCTGCTTCCTGTTCCAATTTGCGAAGATTGAATGTGGCTGTTTCGCTTTTAAGTTGAGAATTCAGTTCCTGTTCTTTGTTGTTCTGATCTACCTTTAGTTTCTCAATAACTGCCAATTGAGTTTCCAATTGAGTCTGCCTGTCAATTATAAGTTTCTTCACATCGGCCGGATCAAGTTGAATTATTGAATCGCCTGCTTTTACTACCGAGCCATGTTTCAAAAGACCTATCACTTTCAGATTGAACCACATCCGCCCGAAGCGTGGCATTATAAAAGCTCTCGATTCAACTGCAGCCAGCTCACCGGTTTCAACAATTCGTTTTCCCGATTTGTCAATGCTTTTCTGGTTATCCTCATTTTTTCCGGTACAGGACAGAAGCATAAAACCAAGTGCTGAGATGAATATCAGCTTAGCAAAATGTTTCTTTTTCATGATTTCTTTGCTTTAGCCGTTTTTTCTTTTTTCTTTTCTTCCTTTTTAAATGGATCTGCCAACGCTAACTTATCCTGCACATCCAATCCTTTGGTAATTACCACAAAATCAGCATTACTGGCACTAATTCCCACAATTGTTTTTTCAAATCCTTTGGGCGTTTTTTTGTAAACATAACTTACATCTCCCTCTGAATGAACGGCATCAAGTGGAACATACATTGCGTTTTTAACGCTACCTACAATAATCCGGCAACTTACAGTAAGTCCGGGCAATAATTTTTCATCGGTTCCGGTTATGTATATTTCTACTGGAAATACCTTTACCTTCGACTTATTGTCTTTATTTATAGCCAAATTAGCCACTGAAGTAACTGTTCCGGTAAATTTGCTATTGGAAAAAGCATCCGGCTTAATTTCTACTTTCAGACCTTTTGTAATTTTAGAAATATCCACCTCATTTACTTTTACAGTGGCTTTCAGAGCCGACAAATCAGGGAGCAAAATCAGTGGAGTGCCTGGCCAGCATTGTTCTCCTACCTGAATTTTATTGCCGGTACTCCAGTTTTTACCAACAATTGCAATTCCCGAAGCGGGTGAAATTACAAAAAGTTTTTTCAAAGTTTCATTGGCTTCGGTAAGTTGTGCTTTATCCTGATTTATAGATAGTTGCTTTTGTTTCAACTCCTCGTGTTGAATCTTTATCCGGTTATCAATTTGTTCTTTTGCCCTGTCGAGAGCTATATTGGCTTTTTCCAGATTCAACTGAATTTCTTTCTTTTTGATATTAGCTTCATATCCGGCCGATTCAAATTTAATTTTTGATATTTCCTGCGAAATACGCGCCACCTCATAGTCTGCCTTCAGGTCTTCTAAATCAGACGATTGTTGCGCCTCGAGTTTAACCAACTCTGCTTCACTCATCTGAAGTCGTGATTCAGCTTCGGTAACGCCTTTTTTTACTTCCGAAGGATCAAAAACAATCAGCGTATCACCTGTCTGAACTTCTTTTCCATCTTTTACAATTTGTGTGATTTTCAGGTTTCCGTAGCGCCACGAAATGGATGGCGACGAAGCATTAGTGGAACGAATGGCTTCAATTTCACCTTCTTCGTAAATATCAATGTAAAAAGTTCCCCGTACGACTTTCCCAAGAGGCACTTCCTGCACTTTTTCCTTCTTGCAGGCTACCGGTAATAAGGTAACCAGCGCTATCAGGCATAAATTTAAAACAGCGGTTGCTTTATATTTTTTCATGTATAATCTGTTTAAAATGAGTGTTTTTTTTACTTCAGATTTTTTTATTTTTAATTTTAGTCAATAACCTTTTCCCGTTTATTAGTTCAGTCTCGGGTTTTACTATTGCTATTTTTTCATTACGCGTTAATCCTGCTGACACCACAGCTTCTTTTACCGATGTTGTACCAATCGTTATTTGGCGTTTTTCGAATGTTTTGGACCTTTGTACGTACACAAATTTCATCGAATCTTCTTCAAAAATACAAATTTGAGGAATAACAATGGTATCCCGAATGTGCTTGAGAATAATTTTGCATCGGGTTGTGAGATCGGGACCAGGAATCAGCAGCGCTTTATCAACCGAAGCCTCAATTTCAAACATTTTGACTTTTGAGTTTTCTTTAACAGGCTGACCTACAGGTGCTTTTTTCTGAATAATTCCCCATGCTTTATTTGCGGGCATTGCATCAAAAGAATATTGAACTGAATCGTTTAAACTAACTCGTTTATATTCACCCTCAGTTGCCGAAATCAGAACTTTCATTTTATCAAGTTCGGGGATAATAACAAGTGGTATTCTGTTCCAAACTGGGTCGTTAGACATCACTTTTTTTCTAGTCATCGGGTGAATGGCACGGGTAGCCAATCCATCTTTAGGAGCAGTAAGTTTCATTTCAGTCAATTGTTTTCCGGCACTTTCCAGCCTCGATGTAAGACTTCGATTTCGTAGTTCCAGTTTTCGAATCTCTGACCGATTAATGATTGCCATAGACTTCAGTTTTTTCTGAAGCTTGAATTTTTCTATAGATACTTTTTTAAGTTCCAGCTTTCTGATACGACTCTGAACCAGTGATGAAAATCTGATATCTCCCGAATCCAGATTTGCAATTTCTGTTTCAGCAGCATTATTCTTTACCTGTGCCTCCAATAACGAATATTGAAGATCCAAATCTGCCTTTGTCTTATTTAATTCTGCAACTGAGTTTTCGAGTTGTACTCTTATTTGATCGTAACGTTGTTTCAAATTTTTATCTTCCAGAATGCAAATCGTATCACCGGCTTTCACATAAGTCCCATCATCAACAATAGAAACCACAACACCATCAACTTGTCCCGGAGTAACTACAGTATTAACCTGTACAGGCTGTACAAGTCCCTCAATTTCCATTGCATCTACAAAATCTGTCGTATGTACTGTAATTGTTGATGGTGGCTTTACTTCATTAGACTTACAGGAGTAAAAGATTCCAAAAAGTAGTATGCAGCTGATATAATAATGGAATTTAGGCAAGACCAGAAGTTTTTTGTTAGTTAGTATGCAAATTAACGTAAATATTCCCGAATTATTGAGTTTGGATTAACAAAAATAGGTAATGTTTAGAATAATAAACGATTAACCAATACTGTAATTTTTTTCTATCTAGAATAAACACTTGATCGACTGATGATTAATAACCTGAGTTCGGGATAACAAGTGTTTAATAAGTTGAGATTTCTGGGCATAAGTTTTCAATCAGACAAAAACTGTCTTTTGTCTGAACTATAATTTACAATCTGAATGTTGTTTATTGGAATAAAGCTAACTGCCCATGTTGAG
>CAIKVR010000376.1 GCA_903830915.1 uncultured Bacteroidales bacterium | reverse complement strand
TTGTTTTAAAAAAAAACTTATGAGTTCTCCATTTTATTGATAGAGGTAAGAAAACGAGCAAAATATATGCAAGATTCACATACAGAATACCTGCCAAATCGAATTGCAAACAGCCTTTTAAAAACAAAGTAAAGTCGTTTTCACTTATACTCCGAAAAAATTTGGCATTATACCAAACAAATATTAGTCTGGAAATCATAAACATACAAAAAAGTAGTACAGTGTTTTTTAATACAGCCAGATAAAATTTTAATGTAAACTTATTTTCTGTAAGAGTATTGCTAACCATTGTTATTTATTTTAGTGAAATTACTTCAAAAGCCGGTCGGCAAAAGTACTTAAATATTACAAACTGTAAATGCAATATGAATTATAGCTCTCTAATATTTGCGTTAAATAACACACATTTGCCTAATTTACTGTTTTTTTCTACTTTTGTCATTAAAGTTGATTAAGTTTTTTATTGTCTGTCAGGATTTTACGGAATGAGCAAAAATAAGTTTTTCGTTGTATGGGAAGGTAAAGAACCGGGTATATATAAGTCGTGGGATGATTGTAAACGACAAATTCATGGCTTTGAAGGAGCTATTTATAAAGGCTTTACCACTGAAAATGAGGCACGCGAAGCTATGGTTTCGCCTTGCTGGGATTATATTGGAAAAAATGCAAATGCAAAAAAGCCATCTGCCGAAGAAATAGCCCGTGTAGGAACACCCAATTTTGAAAGCATTTCAGTGGATGCTGCTTGTAGTGGCAATCCAGGCTTAATGGAATACCGGGGTGTTTATACCAAAACAGGAGAGCAGATTTTTCATCAAGGACCGTTTAAGGATGGAACAAACAATGTGGGTGAGTTTCTGGCACTGGTTCATGGACTGGCTTTTCTTAAACAAAAAAACAGTTCATTGCCAGTATATACCGACAGTAAAACTGCTATGGCGTGGATTAAAACAAAGAAAGCTAAAACTAAACTGGATAAAACAGAGAACAATACGATACTTTTCGAGCTAATTCAACGAGCTGAAAAATGGCTTGCTGATAATGAATACACTACCAGAATTATGAAATGGGAAACTGAGGTTTGGGGTGAAATTCCTGCAGATTTCGGGCGTAAATAACCTACTGATTTAATTTTATTTCATTGGATGATTTATCATTATCATCTAGGATTAATAGTATTAAAATCGAGAAAACGGTAGCAAACTGTCCAGTAATAAACATATCAAAAATTGAATGATATGAATACAATACAACAAATAATGAAAGCAAAGTAATTCGACTACTATTTACCATTGAGAATGGGAAATAATATATAAGTAAAAGTAAAAGTAATCCAACTAATCCAAACTCTAAAGTAGTCTGAAGGTATTGATTATGACTATCAACATTATTTATTTTTTGTGACCAAATACGAAAGTACTCGGATTGATATTTAACTCTTTCTGTATCAAATTTTTCTTGTGCATTACTAAGACCATATCCCAAAAAAGGCTTTTGCTTAATTAAATGAAGTGCTGTTTCGCAAAAAAAGAATCTGGGTTCAATTTCAACATAATCTTTGTTTACACGCCTATGATGACTAATAGCACTGTAGAGAACAAATGGCATAAGTATTAACAAAACAATAGCAGCTTTCCGTTTCAATTTCCACAGCTGAAAAAAAGCCATTGCAAAAATGAGTACAAAAGCTTCTGTAAAACCAGTTCTACCCTCTGATATTAACAGAACATACATAAACAATACAAATATAATTATATATAAAGAAATGATTATAGATGATGTTTTTTTCCATGTAGTTGATAAAATATACCATATTCCAATTATGGAAATATTAAGATAGAAATTAAACATCATGTGACCATGTACATATTTAATCCTACATTCTTGAAACAAATCAGCTCGTAGAGTATTTTTTATATACTCATTAATTCCAATTCGGAAGAAAATGAGGTAAACAATTGCAACAAATGATGATATTATTAACGTTTTGAATAAATACATGATATTGTATAATTTATTCAATCCGAATAATCCTACAATCGAAAATCCCAACAATGGTAATCTTCTTTCGAGCAGATATTTTACATATACAGGGGTATTATCAAATAAACTGCTTATTGGTGCTAAGAGAAAAAAAATAAATATTATACTAAAATAAACCGTTTTCTTGTCAAACTTAATAGTTTCCCATTTTTTTTCAATAAAAATCTCAATTAAATAACTAATAAAAAATACATAATAACTTATTTTCATGACATAAGAATATGTATAAATTGAAGCTGCTGCTATTGATAAAAATGAAAACAAATTGATATAGTTTAAATAACCGGTTATTTTAGATTTCATAGGATGTTTATTATATGTTTTTATTGCGTAGTGTTGAAATAATATGTATAATGAATACTCTGAACCTAATAAAAAAACGTGTCGAAAAAACACTTTTAATCTCTGTCTTATGTATAAAATTATAAAAGTACCCTTCAATTTCAGTCTCAGGCATTCCCGATCTAACTAACCATTTAAGAAGCCTTTTTGAGCGAATTTTTTCAAGTTCTGAAGTAAGCTTCTTTTGTTCTTCTGTCGATATATGTCTTTCAAAAATCGGAAGTTTAGTTTCCCATTTTTCATACACACGTCGAATAGTTCTAAAATAAACAGTATCCATTCTCCCTTTTGAGTAATGTTCAACTTCAATATCATATATCACAAAGTTGGTAAACCCGGCAAGGAAAGACTGAATACTTATGTCATAATCGTAACCATGAAAACCACCAATTGATTCGTCAAACCTGATTATATCAAATAATTCCTTTCTACCAGAAATCATAACTCCATCAAGTAGTACAACAGGTCGCAAGTTACCTACAAAATCCGTGGGCATTCGGACAAATTCAGTTGGCTTTTCTCCTGTTTTATCCACATGGATTATATTCATGCTTCGATTTAATGCACCATAATCATACGGAATTCTCAACATGGCATCACCACCAGCAAGACCAACTAAACCTACATTTTCATTTCTCAGATGGTTGATTAATTTCAATCCCCAGCCTGAAGTATTGAACTTAACATCATCGTGCACAAAACACAAAAAAGAAAACTGACTTTTTTTAATTCCTTTGTTATAAGCCGAATAAATACTAAATTTATTATCAGAATTATCAATATAAATCAATTCAAATTCCACGCCAATAGTTGCTTCAATATTGGTCAAAAACAATTTGTCTGGTTTAGATTTTCTAGAACAGATTATGATTGATAGCATAGTAATATGTTGATTTTCCTATTGATACTTCCAAAAAACTTTAAGACAATAAAGCATCTTTCTTATACTGTTTCTTTTCTTAAAAAGTAATAACTCGTTTCTGTTATTCCAAAAAAATCCAATTCTACCAAATCTAGACCCGATAGTACGATTAGAATAACTTTTTGCAAGTTTCTCAAGTACTTTTCGCTCTTTAATTAAATGAGGAGCAATAATTTTGCTGAAAATTTCTATACGACTTTGCGATTTCTTCATTCGGCTATATTCACTGTCTCCCTTTTCACTACTGTGACCAATGGCACCAAGTGCATTATTTTGATGTTGGCGATAACCGACTAATGGTTCATCAACATATTGAATTTCAGCAAATTGAGCAGCGTGAAAGCCTAACCAAAAATCGTAAGGTATATCCATACTAAACGGTAATGCTACACTAAGCAAATCTCTGTGAATAAGCATGGTATGACCTGAAATTGCATTAAACAGTGCAAAATTCAGGCAACTTGTGGTTTTTTGTAAATTTATGAAATATGAGAATCTTTTATCGAGATTTTCTCCGTTTCCATCAATATATTGATTGTCAGAGTAAACCAATAGACTATCACCAATTGACTCGATGAGTTTTGTGATTTTGGTAGGATACCAGATATCATCCTGATCAGAAATAGCAATATACTTGTTTGTTGTAAGCGATAAAGCCTTTTGAAAATTCCGGATATAGCCTTCATTAGCTTCATTTCTGAATATTTTGAATTCCTTGTGTCTTTCTGCATATTCCTGTAATACGACCCAAGTTTTGTCAGTTGAATTATCGTCAACACATACGATTTCAGTAATATTTTGATATTCCTGATTCAGAATACTATCAAGTTGTTCTCGCAAGTACTGTTCTCCATTATATGTGCAAAGTGCAACTGAAACTTCAGGTTTTATGTCTGTACTGATTTTGGAAGATGCTGATATATTGCGAATTGAGCCGGATTTTTTAAGATAGAAATCTGTAATGCCTTTAAGTATATAACAAAGTTTTATTATCTTCCTGTTGTTATCATACATGATGGTTTTCCTTACTAATCTATTCCATCGATTTTTGATATTTTTAGCTTCGTCTGGATACAATTTGCTAACGTACAAAGCATTACGAGTAATGTAATAATACCTTACCGGAGCATAATCATCAAATGTTTTTTCTAGTCCAAAGAAACGTATTTTTCGTGTTCCGTTACCTACAAAATGATTGAGAATGAATGGATTAATCCTGACTATCTTATAATCATTTAGCTTAATCCTGATACACAATTCTTCGTCTACCCAATCGATAAAGAGCTTTTCGTTGAAATTTCCAGTTTTTTGTAAAGCTTTGACAGATAGTAAATTGCCCGAAGTCATTGAGTAAGGAATTTCGGAGTATTTTTCTGAAACAACATGATTGTGAAAGTCGGATCGGGAATCAAAATAAGTTGTTGAAAAAATAGCAACCTGACCGATATTACTGTATTCGTTGGCTGCTTTGATGTATCGTTTTAAATCGTGATTCATAAATGAACTGTCCTGATCCAAAGTCAAAACCCATTCTGCATCATTTTCTTTGGCAATTTTTACACCCTGATTCAATGCTTTGGCAATTCCATTATTCTGCAAATTAGAAATGTACTTAATTTTCGATTGGTCAAATTCAGCCAGAAGATGTGAATTATCTTTATCTGAATTATCAACTATAACCAACAGAATAAGGTCTTTGAGATAACTATGAATATTGAGGATATTCTCAATCTCAGGGTAATACCAAACTACAACACCTACCAAATTTTGCTCTGTTATTATTCCATTCATACCTCCTGCTTGATTATGCCGTGAGGCGTAAAACTGACTATATTCTGGTTATTTTCTTCGTATAGTTTTTTGTTGGGTTCATAATTGGTATCAAAATGAACATGATAAAAGTGAAAGATGGTAACCAAATGTTTTTTTGAAATACAAAAAACACCAATTCTTGCCAAACGTTCCTCTAAATCGGTATCTTCACCTGTACCGGGATAAATAAAACGCTCATCAAAACCATTCACTTTCAGTAAATCACTTTTCCAAATTGAATAATTACAGCCCAAAAGATACCTGCGTCTATCCATCAAAAAAATACGTCGAAAAAACGGGTTGCGTATTCTAATCATGTCTTCCAAATATGTTTTTTTTCCTTCAAAAACTGTTTGAAAAAACACGGGAATTCCCACCCTGAAATCAAAATATCCGTTTTGTATTTTACTTATCGTAATTTTTTGAGATATTTTATCAGTCAATAATATCCTTCGACCACTAATAACCTGATTGTGGGTTCTGTTTTCGATATGTTCCTGAATAAACCGTTTGTGAGGAATACAATCTCCATCGATAAAAATAAGGTAATCACCCTCTGAAGCAAGTATTGCTTTATTAAGTATTTTATTTTTTTGCCAGCCATTATCTTCCTGCCAAACGTGACGAATTGTGAAGTAATAGTTTGATTTAAGCTGGTTAATTTGCTCAACTATTTCAGGTTTTGATCCATCATCAGCAATAATTACTTCAAAATTTCTATAGCTTTGACGATCAAGTGCTGCAAAAATGAATTTCAGAAGTTCAATTTTATTGTAAAATGAAATAATTAGACTAACAGGTTGAATCATATAGTTTTAATTCATTTTTTAATTAAACCATTTTTACACACGAAATTATTTTCCAGTTGTTTCCGGCGACATATCTCCATATTCACCTCCTGATCTGACCAATTCTCGTGGTGATGTAAGTGGTATTGAATAGCCAAATTACGAACCGACACATGATTAAACCCGGCAGCGTCAAAACGCCAGGTTAAATCAAAGTCTTCACCCACTGCAGGCAATTGGTAATCTTCGTCAAAACCATTGATGGCATAAATTGCTTTTTTTGAGAATGACATATTACTGCCTACTAACTTATTGTTTTTTCTGAATTTAGGTATAAATTTAAATAATCCATCGGGTGAAATAAAAAAACTTTCTTCAATGAATTTTATAGTTCCTTTTCCGAAAACAAGTTTATTGAACATACGTTTTTGTAAATCATTAATCGAAATACTATTATTTAGCAATTTTACGGTAGTACTTTTATCCAGTTTCACACGTTTTCCAGCTAAAATATTGTTTGAAGCGGAAAATCGAAGGTGCATTTCAATAAAGCGGGGATGGAGCAAACAATCACCATCAATAAATATCAACCAATCAGATTTGGCTGCCCGGATTGCCATGTTCAATGCTTGGTTTTTTCGCCAACCTTCGTCTTTTTGGGTAAGATGCTGACAAGGTTGTTCAAAGTTATAATTTTGAATAAACTCCTTTACCGCTGTAGATTCACCGTCTTCAGCAATAATAATTTCGAAATCCTTTTCGGTTTGGAATTGAAGTGAATCAAGAATAGCCTTCAAAAAACGAATATTGTTGTAAATGGCAATAATCAATGAGGCTTTCATGGAAAATGTAAAATTTAATTACCCTTCATTTTTTGTCTTATTGATTGAAAGACATATTTCGGGTCTTTGTTAATTATATAATTATTTGTAGTGCACAAAAATACAATTTTTATGTCAATAAACATAATCAAAAATCATAATGTGTTATAAACTAACAAATAAGATTTGTATTGCGTCAGAATTACATTTTTTTAGAAATACTGGCTATTAAATTGAAGGTTTTTGACCAGGTTCGTTGATAATGAAGCTTTCCACCCAATTCCCTTTCAAAAAACGCTTTGTGTCTTGAGTTCAGAATATCAATCATGTTCTTCTTCAGATTACGGGTTGCAATGCGGCTTGAACGCGCATGAACGCGGTAATAAAAACATTTATCAGGCAGACAAATCACTTCACCACCATTTTCAAGCAGTGAAATCCACACATCCCAATCTTCCAGACTTGGCATTTCAAGACAGAAGCCGGCTGTTTTTTCAAAATCTGATTTACGGAAAAGAGATGAAATATAAATCAGATTTTTGCGGGCAAGCAGATGAATGTTGAATTCCGGCAAATTCCAGTCTCCGGTTCGGTCTCCAAAAAACTCGGCTCTGCCATAAACCACTTTAATCTGTTCATTATAAGCAAGTACTTTTACAGCTTTCTCAATGTAAGCGGTTGAAATCAGGTCATCTCCATCGAGGGGTAAAATATATTTGCCCACAGCCTGAGCAATACAGAAATTGCGGGTAGCAGAAACACCCTGATTTTTTCGATGAAAGGTTTTTATCAATGGATTTTGAGCTGCAATTTTGTCAATAATTTCAGCTGTCGAATCTGTTGAACCATCATTGGTGATAATAATTTCAATGTGTTGATAGCTTGAAGCCAAAGCTGAGGCTACTGTTTCTTCAATATATTCCGCACAATTGTAGGCTGGAATTATAATGCTAACTAATTCATTATCTGCCATCAAATCAGATTTTATCCCTTTTTTGGGTGTATTTTAACCAGTAGTATTTCAACGGATTTGTATATTTCAATGCTTTCCACGGCCGACTGCTATGTGGCAAATGCAACACCGGCAGCGAAGTCAGTAAATAATTCCTGAACCCAAGCTCAACCGATTTGTGAGAAATGAACACATCGTACCAGTTTTTTTCCGGATTAAGTTCGTTGAAATCAAAAGAATTTAAGTAATTATTAGTCAGCAGGGTGCAACAAAAGCTCAATCTTTTTTTTGTTTCCAATGTACCAACTTTCATTTTCTGAGCAAATAAATAAGGGAAATTTACAACTCCTTCTGCATCTGTTGTAACTGCTGCCACCATACCTGTTTTTTCAGAGTTAACGGCACTATCAATCATTTTTTGGAAAGTGCCTTTCTGAACTATTACATCCGATTCAACTATCAGCAAATGAGCATTATTTGCAATTGCTTTTTGCTGTGCAGTTTGCAACACAAGTAAATAATTTGGCGAAGGATGGTCAGTCAGATCTTTCAGATTTACGAGGGCAAAGCCTTGTTTTACAGATTCAGCTTTTAAGGCTTCAGTAGTATTATCCGAACTAAAATCGTTATAAATAGTATAGCTAAAATCGACACTGCACTCGGAACTCATAATGCTGTCAATCGTCAGTAAAGTGGTTTCTAACGAGTCTTTTACAGGAGTTATAATGTGCAATTTGCTCATATTCAGATTATTATTTGAAAAATTTATTGATAACTGGAATTGATTTCAACGGAAAATCCCGTTTTACCATCAATACTAAGTAAGATATCATCAAGATTGATTTAAGCCCCACGTTTACCGTTTTATAAGGTGTTTCGATGAAAGTGCTGATTATATACAATCCAATTGTAACAGCTGTATAAAGTCCTATGGATTTCAAATCATACTTAATAGGCATGTATTTTTGTCCGAAATAATATGAAACCAACATTATTGCCAGATAACAAACAAAAGCTGCCCAGGCGCAGCCCATGTAACTGTATGCAGGTACCAGAAGTACGTTCATCACTACTATTATGATTGTTCCAAGTATTGAGAACCAGGCACCATACATTGTTTTGTCACTTAGTTTGTACCAAAGTGAAAGATTAAAGAATATTCCCTGAAAAATAAACGAGAATAACACAATTGGCACCACA
This sequence comes from uncultured Bacteroidales bacterium, assembly GCA_903830915.1. Taxonomy (GTDB): domain Bacteria; phylum Bacteroidota; class Bacteroidia; order Bacteroidales; family Paludibacteraceae; genus Paludibacter. Next base: position 10,699 of record CAIKVR010000376.1, on the reverse strand, counting down.
TCAAGGCCTTTCCAGTAATCGTGCTGTATGATATATTTGAAAATATCCATGTACAGCACCATTCCGAGGAAGATAAGCAAGGAGAAAAGGATAAAGAATTTCATGGCATCGGCATAGGCTCCAAGGCTATTTTTGTCCTTATTTTGGGCAAAAATAAAAGGCTCGTAAGCATAACGGAAAGCTTGTGTGAACATAAGCATGACCATAGCTATTTTTGAAGTTGCTCCGTAAATTCCAAGTTCTGCTGCACCAACTTTTCCCGGCATCAGAAAAGGGAAAAGAATTTTGTCAAGTGTCTGATTCATAATGCCTGCCACTCCCAAAATCAATAATGGCAACGAGTATTGAAGCATTTTTTTGAGTAATACTTTATCAAATTCAAATTTTACCACAAACACTTCGGGCAAAAGTGCCAATGTAACCAATGCAGTAGACATTATGTTGGCTACAAACACATATCCAACTCCATAATGCGGATTGTAGAACCAATTAATCAGCGTTGGTGCTTTTACAGCCAACCACGGACAAATTAGTAAGAAGAAAAGGTTGAATATGATATTGGTAAAAATCATAAACAATTTTAGTCCTGCAAACTTCATCGGACGGTTTTTATAACGCAGATAAGCAAATGGAATACAGCCAAAAGCATCCATTGCCACCACTACACCCAACATTGAAATATATTCAGGATGTTTTGTGTAGCCCATTGCACTTCCAATTGGTTGCGAAAAAATGACACATAGAATAGCGAATATTATGGAGGTAAATCCCACTGCAATAAGCGTTGTACTATACACTTTACCTGCTTCCTCTTTATTTTTATTGGCAAAACGAAAATATCCGGTTTCCATGCCGTAGGTCAGAATCACTAAAAGCAAAGCAGTCCATGCGTAAAGATTTGTCACCACACCATATTCAGCTGAACTTTCGAGCACATAGGTATAAAGAGGAACCAACATCCAGTTCAGGAATTTCCCCAAAATGCTACTAACTCCATACAAGGCGGTTTCTTTCGCCAGTTTTTTCATTTGTTCTGCCATTCTGCCTATTTTTTTCTAAAGAAATTCAATACTTTTTCCATCCATTTCATTTCGGTCGAAGGTTCAAAATCTTCTTTTTTCAGATAACCTGCTTCGAGTAATATCTTAATAGCTTCATCGAGCTGAGATCTTTTTACAACAAGCTTAATTCCACCATTTACACTAGCGGCATAAGCCCTGTTTGTAAGTTCATCCATAACGAAACATTCAATATTAAACGATTCCAAATACGATTTAGTCATTTCAAAATCTATTGATTGACTAAAAGTCCTAACAACCACTAACTCGTCCATATTTATCACTCTTAAAATAGAGTTCCCGTTTCTCCCAGTTTTATTTTTCCTAAATGTTTGTATGCTAGTTCGGTAACTTCACGACCACGTGGCGTTCGTTTCATAAATCCTTCTTTAATAAGAAATGGTTCATACACTTCTTCCAATGTTCCGGCATCTTCGCCCAATGCGGTAGCAATGGTGGTTATTCCTACAGGTCCGCCACGGAATTTATCAATAATGGTGTTCAGGATTTTATTGTCGATTTCATCCAGACCAAATTTGTCAATATTCAGTGCCTCAAGGGCATAACAAGCAATTTCCCAATCAATTTTTCCGTTTCCTTTCACCTGTGCAAAGTCACGAACACGACGCAGCAAGGCATTGGCAATTCGCGGTGTTCCACGACTGCGACCGCCAATTTCCACAGCAGCTTTGTCGTCAATTTTTACGTTGAGTAAACGTGCCGAACGTTTGATAATTCCGGTAATTACTTCAATATCATAATATTCAAAGTGACAATTTATTCCAAAGCGAGCGCGTAAAGGTGCAGTAAGTAAACCGCTTCGGGTGGTAGCGCCAATCAATGTAAACGGATTTAGTTCCAGCTGAATGGAGCGGGCACTTGGACCCTTATCTATCATAATATCAATACGATAATCCTCCATTGCCGAATAAAGATATTCTTCCACAATGGGACTAAGGCGATGAATCTCGTCGATAAACAGAACATCGTTCGGCTCAAGACTTGTAAGCAGTCCGGCCAAATCGCCGGGTTTATCAAGCACCGGACCGGATGTGATTTTGAAGCCAACGTTCAGCTCGTTAGCAATGATGTTCGAAAGTGTGGTTTTGCCTAGTCCCGGAGGGCCGTGCAGCAATACGTGGTCGAGCGATTCAGTACGCATACGGGCAGCCTGCACAAAAATCTTCAGATTCTCGACAATCTTGTTTTGTCCGGCAAAGTCCGAAAAACTCAGCGGTCGCAGGGCATTTTCAAAGTCCTTTTCCCCGTTGCGGTTGTTTCGTATGTCAAAGTTTTCTTCCATAATTTTATCTTGTCAATTCCCTGAACACATCTTCCATACTTCGTTCCACCGCTTTCATTGACAGAATTTTATTGTTGGTTTTTACTGCAAAATCAAATATCTCTGAACGAATATCCGAAGTTGCCATCACTGAAAATAATTTGTCAGTCAATGCATTAACTGCCGAAACGAGTTTTACCTTTTCAAGCTCTTTTATGTTGACATTATTCAGAAACTCTACTTCAAACTGCAAGATGTTTTCGTCGAAGGCCGATATTTTGGAAATATCGGGATAATCTGCCACAATTTCGCCTTTGTTGATTATGATTACCCGATTGCATATTGCTTTGATTTCCTGCATGATATGTGTACTGAACAATACCGTTTTGTTTTTACCAATTTCCCGAATCAGGTTGCGGATTTCTTCCAACTGGTTCGGATCAAGTCCTGTAGTTGGCTCGTCCAGAATCAGTACTTTCGGGTTGGGAATCAGTGCCTGAGCTAGCCCCACACGTTGGCGGTAACCTTTGGAGAGTTGACCGATTTTCTTATGAAATTCAGGTCTGAGTCCTACCAAATCAATCAATACATTTACACGTTGCTCTTTCGCTTTACCCAATTTATAAGTTTCGGCCACAAAAAGCAGGTATTCTTTCACGTACATATCGGTATATTGCGGATTTTGTTCCGGCAAATAACCAACCAATGAACTTGTATAAAGCTGATTTTCCTTTACTTCCATGCCACAAATCTTAGCTGAACCGCTTTCGTAAGCCAATGCTCCAGCCAGAATCTTCATTGTTGTGGTTTTGCCTGCACCATTTGGGCCAAGAAAGCCTACAACCTCAGCTTCACCAATTTCAAAACTGATGTCGTTAAGCACGGTTTGATTGCCGTATTTTTTAGAAAGATTTAAAATACCGATGGACACTTTTGAATTGACGATTTTAGATTTTAGATTTACGCTTCACAACTTTAGACTGTAAAAGCGCATTAATTATCGAAAGTATTATATACCAGCCAATTATAGGCGCAAATGCATTAAGTTGGAGTGCAGCCAGAATGAGTATAGCCCCGAATAAAAAAATGTACTGAATTTGGTTTTCATTCCAGGCCAGACTTTTAAGTTTTAAGGCAAACATGGGGATCTCGGCTACTAATAAATAGCTGAATACCAACGTAATTGCAACCAGCAACCAAAGATGAGTGACAAGAAAATCGGGATAAGCAAATGCCATACCTGTTATGAATATTGCGTTTGCCGGAGTTGGTAGTCCGATAAACGATGAGGTTTGCCGGTCATCGATATTAAATTTTGCTAATCGAAGCCCTGAAAACACCGGAATGATAAATGCAAAGAATGGCAATAATTCATTTATACCGGTTTCGGAAAGTAACGAAAATACGATTGCTCCCGGTGCAAGTCCAAAACTTATAACATCAGCCAATGAATCCAGTTCTTTACCCATTGGAGAATAAGCTTTAAGTATTCGGGCTGCCAAACCATCCAGAAAATCGAACACAGCCGATAGCATTATTGCAATAAAAGCACCTTCAAAATTACCATTAAATGCAAACCAAACAGCCACGCAACCTGAAAACAGATTAAGGCAGGTAATAAAATTAGGGATATGTTTTTTCATAATACAAATTTTTTTAATCTTCAATATATCAATTTAATAACGCGAACTTAGTGAGCAAATAACACATAGTAAATATCGCCGGAGGCAAATTATTCTTTGTTCTTTGAATCCAGCCAAATCGTTACCGGACCGTTATTAACTAGTGCTACTTTCATGTCGGCTGCAAAAGTACCGGTTTGAACCTGATTGACAAGTTTTTCACTCACAGATTGACAAAAATGCTCGTACAAAGGAATCGCTATTTCGTGTTTAGCAGCACGGATATACGATGGTCTATTTCCTTTTTTTGTCATGGCATGAAGTGTAAACTGACTGACAATCAATATCTCACCATCTATGTCTGTCACAGAACGATTCATTACTCCGTTTTGGTCGTCAAAAATTCTCAATCCTACAACTTTGCCAGCCAACCAATCACTGTCTTCAGTACTATCAGCTTCTTCAATTCCCACCAAAACCAATAATCCGGTGTGAATGGAAGATTTAATCTGATTATCAATCTCAACCGAGGCTTCATTTACCCGTTGAACTAGAACGCGCATTCTTTCCGTATTATAAATATATTATTTTACAAAATTACAAAAAAATGTTGATTCTCTGATTTTGTTGATTTATAGTTAGTAATTATTCAATCAAATTGCTAAATATTGGTTTTTAAATGTATAAAATTAGTATAAAGCCCAATTTCCAAGTCACTTGCAATAGTTATCAAAAAAAATAAATTACTCCACTATAATTCAACTAAAAAGTGGCAAATTTGTATGCTCTTAATCATTGATGTTATTAACCAGAACCAATCTCAAATAAAAAAAAACAATTTTACGGTTTTCGGAAAACTTTAGCATATTAATACTATGCTATGCATTTAAACTTATCAACAGTTAGAATCGAAAATATATATCAACAAATGAAAAGAATCCTATTGTATTTTACGCTTATTCTTCTCGGTGGAGTTGTTCAGGCTCAAGAGCACTATAATATTATTGTTGACCGAAATGGCCACGGGAACTTTCGTAATATTCAACAAGCAATTGACTCAGCGAGAGCCATTAAATCTACTAAAACAGTAACTATTTTCATCAAAAAGGGATTCTATAAAGAAAAAATTGAAATTCCCTCTTCTGTCTGCAATGTTCGTCTTGTTGGCGAAGATTGTGATAAAACCATTATTAGTTACGACGATCATGCAAATATAAACAAAATGGGAACGTTTCGCACCTATACGCTTAAAATTTGTGGAAATGATATCCAGCTATATAATCTGACAGTTGAAAATTCTGCTGCTCAACTGGGGCAAGCAGTAGCTTTACATGTGGAAGGTGACAAAGTAGCGTTTGTAAATTGTCGATTTCTGGGGAATCAAGACACTGTTTATACCGGGAAGGAAAATGCTCGTCAATACTTTCTTAATTGTTATATCGAAGGCACTACTGATTTTATTTTTGGTCCTTCCACTGTATGGTTTGAGGGGTGTAACATATTTTGCAAGCGTAATTCCTACATTACAGCAGCCAGTACTCCCGAGAACATGAAGTACGGCTATATTTTCAATAACTGCAAAATAGAACTTGCTGATAGTGTTACTGCTGTGTATTTGGGTCGTCCGTGGAGACCTTATGCAATGACTCTTTTTATGAATTGTCATTTACCCAAAGGAATTAAGCCCATAGGTTGGGACAACTGGAGGAATCCGGCTAACGAAAAGACTGCACGATACCTGGAATATAACAATACGGGCGAAGGAGCAGTTAGTATGGGTCGAGCAAAGTGGACAAAGCAACTCATTGAAAAAGATATATCCGAATTCACGGTAGGAAATGTATTGAAGGGTAAAGATAACTGGAATCCAACGACAATTAAGAATTGAAATCATTAAGTCATATCCGGAAGAAATATTGCGGATTAATTTTTTATAAGTAAGTGCTCGAAATTAGTTTATACTATTTTGTCCGCCCCTAAATCCCCTAAAGGGGACTTTTGCCCAGCAAAAATGTTGATTATTTCTACAATTCACGAACTTCGATAGCTCCCTTTAGGGGGTTGGGGGCGGAAGACAAAAGAATTGTTATCATATAAACTAATTATGTACAGCTACTTATTTCAAAATACTTTCATAATTTTGTGTAATTATTTTACACAGACAAATAAATCTGTTTTCATAGCTGAATTCATATTAGTTTGATAGATGATTGATAGATGATTTTGGGTTGTACGATATTTCTGAAAGTATAAAGTACTGTCAGGTTAATAGTAATCTGAAAATTCACATAGATTACTCAAGAGTATTTGAATTTTCGATTCAATAATCTAATTTATACTATAATTTCAACCTAAAATTTGTATATTTGCCCTTTAAATCATTGAACTTACACTATCATAATTAAGATTTTCAATTAAATCATGAACAGAACAATTCATAAGCTCGCACAAAAGATAGAAAATAAATTTCGGGTAAAAATTCTAAAAGATGTGGGTTATACCGATTTATTTGGAAAGAAATTTCACTTTCATTATCGATCTGCCTTTTATGTGACTTATGATGAGATTTTCAGAAAAGAAATTTATTCATTTTACACATCTGGCAAATCCCCTCTGATAATCGATTGCGGTTCGAACATGGGATTGAGTCTGCTTTATTTCTCAATGAAATTCCCTGAATCCCAAATCTACGGTTTTGAACCGGATACAAGCGTGTTGACATGTCTTGAAAAGAATATTGAAACTTATAATCTCAAAAACGTTGAGTTGCTCAAAAAAGCTGTATGGGTTAGGAATGAAACCCTGGAGTTTTTCACCGATAATGGGATGGGTGGAAGATTGGGGATTGATTATTCTGACCAGATTCCTGTGAAAGTAGAAGCAATTCGATTGAGGGAATTTATTGGCGACAAGCACATCGATTTCCTTAAAATGGATATCGAGGGAGCTGAATATGACGTTATTGCTGATTGTGAACCAATATTGAATCAGATAGATAAAATTTTTATTGAATACCACAGCATCCTAAATGAAGAACAAAAACTGGATGAATTGCTGAACATATTAAAACGCAATGGCTTCCGCTATCATATATCCCAATCTTTCTCACGGAGGAGACCGTTTATTGACAATACTGTTACTTGCGAAAGAATTGATTTAGCTGTAAATGTATTTGGCTACAAGTCTTAATAAATAATTCATTCACGCTTCGTCAATAAACCGAATTGAACGGTTGTTTCTATGGCTTAAATTCTTATTATTGCTTGATTTAGTCGTTTATTCTGAATATGTTATGAGCCACGAAGATTGCATTTATCTGAAACTAACCTATCAGGTAGAATCTTATCAAGCAACTGCCAGGGTAAAAACACTGACTTTTATATCCTTACAGCAAAGCAATGCCTGAATACAGGCTTCAAGGGTAGAACCTGTTGTAAGTACATCGTCGACTAATAACACATGTTTTCCGGCAAAAGTAGTATTATCTGTACATTCAAAAATCCCTTCAGTGTTTTCATAACGTTCAAAAACAGACTTTTTAGTTTGAGTCGTATTTTCTCTTACCCGTACCAGGGTATTTGTATTTTGTGGAACGCCAAGTACTTCTGCGAGTCCTTTGGCAATCCATTCACTCTGATTGTAGCCCCGTTTCTTATATTTGGATGGGTGCAGCGGAACAGGAATTACATAATCAACTACACAGAAATCGGGAGAATCAAGTAAATCAACTGCAGCATACTTTCCAATGCGTTCACCTATTTCCTTATTACCTTTGTACTTAAGGGCATGAAGTAATTTCTGAAAGGATGAGCCTTTCTGAAAAAAGAAAAAAGCTGTAGCGCGATAAATGGGCACTTTGCCCCAAAACCGTTTTTCAATCGGATTATCAGGTTGATTATGATAATTGGTTTTGGGAATGGAACCGAGACATGAAAGGCAGATATGTTGTTCGTTTCGGAGAAGATTCTCACTACAAACCACACATAAATCGGGATAAAGCAGGTTGAAAAAATCTGAAAAAGGATTAGTCTTCCTCATAGTAATACCCATACTTTTGGTACGAAAATAATCAATCCGATAGCTGCCGATACAATTGCACTGACTAAAACCGCACCGGCAGCAATGTCTTTGGCATTACGTGCAAGCTCATGCTGTTTGGGAGAAGCCAGATCCACCACATTTTCGATAGCAGTATTTATCATTTCGGTAGTAAACACCAATCCAAAACAGAATAAACAGGCTATCCATTCGGCAATGCTGATTTGAAAATAAAAACCGGCCATAACAACCAAAACTGCAACTGCCAAATGAATTTTCATGTTGGCTTCTTTGCTCACTACCAGCCCGATTCCACGACCTGCATACCCGAAACTTTGAATACGTTTTTTCATGTTTTTATATGATTAGTTCTACTTTGACAGAGTAATCTTTTTGTTATTAAATAAAGTAACTAACTTCAAGTCCCCTTTAGGGGATTTAGGGGCGGATTATAAATTGTTTTTTACCGCCCCAAGGGGATGTAAAATACTATCGTCTTTAATATTTTATATTTTGAATTCTAATCTGTCAAAGTAGAATTATATTTGAATACAAATTACGTGAAAATTTTACGAAAACTGAAGTCTTATTACAAAAAAATCCGATAAGTCTTGAAGATTATCGGATTTTATATATAATTGAGGAGATGTTGCTGATTAGCTAACCTTTACACGACCTTGATATGAACCATCGCGCGTGTCAATTTCAATAGTTTCCCCTTCACTAATGAATAAAGGCACTTTTACGGTAGCACCCGATTCAACGGTTGCAGGTTTCAGTGTATTGGTTGCTGTATCGCCTTTCATACCCGGTTCGGTATAAGTAACTTTCATTTGCACTTTTACAGGCATATCGGCATAAAGTACCGTATCGGTAGAAGCATCTAAAACAACTTCAATGCTCATACCTTCTAACAGAAAATCAACCCCGTTAATCAAATCATGAGCTATAGGATGTTGATCGTATGTTTCCTGATTCATAAAAATAAAATCAGCACCTTCTTTATAAACAAATTGATACGGACGACGTTCTACGCGTACATCTTCCAGTTTTTCGCCGATATTAAAACGACGTTCGATAACGCGACCATCAACTACATCTTTCAGTGTGGTACGCATAAATGTATTGCCTTTTCCGGGCTTTACATGGAGAAATTCTACAACAAAATACAGCTTTCCGTCCATACGGATACAGGTTCCGTTTTTGATATCCTGAGCATTCATCATTAGATAAAACTTTTAAAATTATTTTTTAGGCTGCAAAATTACTATTTTAATTTTGATTATCAAAACATTAAGGTTTCCCTCCAAAAATCAAAAAGCCCCTACACTTACCGACAAAGTTTTTCCAAACAGTATCCGAATCTTATTCTCCAAAAATGAGTTAGTAAAGTATTATAAGTGGGTGCAAGTTGGGGTAAAAATTGTTGTTTAAGTGAAAAAACAACAAAAAAGCCACATGGGAATGGCTAATTTTGAGTTAGCAAAAACGGATTGAAAATTCTAACAGCCTTCAATTCCATCAGTATTATTTACCTATGAACATATAAGGTTGGACAAGGTTATAAAGGGGCAAAATATTAATTGTTTGCGTATTATATCAATAAATTCATTCAACAGTAAATAATTTGACTGTTGAAATTTTATTTTCTCTTAATACTTTTCAAATACTCATTTGCTGACATAACTGGAATATTCGATTCTTTAAAATCTTTTTGATTCCGGGTAAGTATCACATTACAGTCTGATTTTAAGGCACAAAAATACTGTAACGAATCTTCAAAATCAGAAAAGTTCGAATTCAATCCCTTCTCTATCGTTTTTTCATCCAAGTCGGATATTTCTGAGATAATCTTGAATTTTCGTAGTTTATCTTTTACCTTCTCTGTGCTTTTATATTTCGAAAGCAAATATGCAACTGTAGAATATGACAATGCTGAAACCACAATTGAAACTTCTCCTCTATCGGCCAATGTAGCTATTTTGGCAATTGAATCGTAATAAGGCAAACGCTCTCCCAACAAATCGAGCATTATATTGGTGTCGATAAATAGTCTGGTCTTCATTTGTATTTTTCGGACAGGTAATCTGAATACTCTTTCTTAGTATCAACTTCAAAAGGTAAATGCACACCTGTTGACATGCTTTTGACAAATGCAGATATCTGTATTTCATCATCGGTTACTTCATTGGTATGACTAACTAATGAATTTAAATACGACTCTATGATACGTGATAAACTTCTCTTTTGAGTTGATGCATAGCCTTTTGCCTTATCAATCACATTTTTATTTAATTTTACTGTCAGTTTTGCATCCATAATTTCAAATTTTATACCTGCAAAGATATATTATCTATACGTATAATCCTACTCTTTATCTATTTTATTAATATATGCGAAACGAAATTGAGAAAAAGGACTTAGAAAATAAAGATATACTAAATCTATTTCAGTTTATCTTAGCATTCTCTTTCTTCCAATCTTTTCCAAATCCGTGAGAGCTGAATGAGTGAATCCCTTACTTTTTTTTGTTTTATACAAAAAGTAGGAAGTGAGGTTTAAAAATAGCCGCTGTGAAAAGGCTGTTTTTTATAAGAATGGATTACAAATCCTAAGAATGAAGCCGTCTTGACTTTTTCAGAAATGTCTTTATTTTTGGGTCTCGCGAGTTCCAACTCGCGAATATTCATAAATACCGC
>CAIKVR010000375.1 GCA_903830915.1 uncultured Bacteroidales bacterium | reverse complement strand
TTACTTTCAAAAATTCAGGGTCAGGGCGGGTAACGGTAGGTTTTTCGCCAAATTTATAGTCGGTTATTTCTAAATCCATCAGTTTGTCTGTCATTTTATTTAGTACATGACAAAAATTATATAGTGATATAATTATTTGACAATCAATAAAATAGGTATCATTTTATTTGGAAAAGACCTTGAAATTTTGTATCTTTATAGCTGACTACCAATCAGTTATAATGAAAACAAAAGATTCCAAGGTCTCGCACAAAAGTAGTGATTTAACCTCAGTTTTGGTTGAACACTTCGGAAAAAGTTTAAACTTAGCCCGAATAAAGTTCCTTAGTTTGTTTATTTGCGCTCTATGCAAGGTTCAAGTCGTTTGTTTTGAAAAGCTTGCCAGTGGCTTTGAAAATAGCTGTGGCAGCGACTCTTCGCTGCGACGAATACAACGTTTTATGGCAGAGTATTCACTAGATAAAGACTTGATTGCAAGACTGATATTTGCACTATTGCCACATGAACCACCGTACTCGATTGCTATCGACAGAACGAATTGGAAGTTTGGACAAACAAATATCAATATCCTGGTATTAGCCATTGTTTATAAAGGAGTTGCTTTTCCTATTTTATTCAAATTAATGCCTAAACGAGGAAATTCTCATACAACAGAGAGAATTCAAATCGTGAATCATTACATTCGGTTATTTGGGAAAGAATCCCTTCATTACTTGGTGGCAGACCGAGAATTTGTTGGTGAACATTGGATTGATTATCTGAACTTTAACCGAATTGAATATCACATTCGTATTCGTGATAACTTCTGGGTTACGAATCCAAAAACTGGTGAACAGTTTAAGGCTACATGGCTCTTTAGTGATTTAAAATTGAATGAAACAAGATTTTTACACTCGATTTATTATGTCAATAATCAGTTATGTTATTTGTCTGCTTCAAAAATAAAAAACAAAGAAGGAAAACCAGAATTTCAGATAGTAATTTCGTTTTGTAAACCTGAAATTGCGCAAAAAATATACAAAGAACGCTGGCAGATTGAAACTGCATTTAGAGCAATGAAAACAAGTGGATTCAATTTAGAAGACACTCATTTAACTGATATTGAAAGAATTGAAAAACTAGTCGCTATAGTAACCATTGCATTTTGCTGGGCTTATCTGGTCGGAATATATTTACACGAATATATAAAACCAATCAGGACATTAAACAATGGTAAAAGGGCTAAGAGTTTTTTCAAATATGGTTTGACTTTTATAGCATCAATACTTTTAAATGCTGAATTTCAATCAAATATAGATATTTTTAAATTTTTGTCATGTACTTAGGTGGAATTTAGTTGAATTTCTCAGTATTACAAAAAAAGCTGTTTCAATAATATGAGGCAGCTTTTTTTGTGAATATCCGGTTAAACGAACAAAACGACAAACAAATTGTTTTTAAACACAAAACAACTAAAACAAATTATTTATGAAATTTAATATTGCAACATTATTTCTCTCGGTTTTTTCGGTTTTCAGCTCAAATGCTCAGGAAAAAGCCAATGCAGCCGGTCAAAGTTTTTACAACTTCAAAGCAAAATCCATAGAAGGCAAAGAAATCAGTATGAGCCAGTATAAAGGCAAAGTAGTGCTGATAGTAAACACAGCCAGTAAATGTGGTTTTACACCACAATACGAAGGGCTGGAAACACTTTATAAAAAATACGAGTCAAAGGGTTTTGTCATCCTTGGATTTCCATGCAACCAGTTTATGAGTCAGGAACCAGGTAACGAAGCCGACATTGCAAAATTTTGTTCGTTAAAGTATAATGTAAATTTCCCTATGTTTGCCAAAATTGATGTGAACGGCGACAACACTCATCCGCTTTACAAGTATCTTAAGGCAGTTCTTGGTGGAACAATGGGCAACGATGTCAAATGGAATTTTACTAAATTCCTTCTCGATAGCAACGGTAAACCTGTAAAACGTTTTGCTCCAACTGTGAAACCCGAAGAAATTACAGAAGACATTGAAAAACTTATAGAACAAAAATAATTTTATTAAAAATACCATTTATGTCACGCACAAGCACTTATCTTAACTTTCCCCGCAACACAGAGGAGGTTTTTAATTTTTACAAAACAGTTTTCGGAACTGAATTTTCGGGCGAAGGAATAGCCCGTATGGGTGATTTTCCAAACCCGCAATTGGCAGAAGAAGATAAAAACCTGATTATGCACATCGAACTTCCGATTACAGGCGGTCATGTATTAATGGGAACCGATGCGCCTGAATCGATGGGATTCACCGTAACGATGGGCAACAATATTCACATTATGCTGGAACCCAACAGCCGCGAGGAGACCAAACATATCTTTGATAAATTAGCTGAAGGCGGTTCGGTGAGTATGGACCTACAGGATGTGTTCTGGGGCGCATATTATGGAAGCTGCACCGACAAATTTGGCATTCAATGGATGTTTAACTGCACTGCTAAATAAATGGAAGCAATAACTATACATACAAGTTTAAATGCATCGTTGCAAGAAGTTTGGCGATGTTTTACAACGCCGGCGGATGTGGAGCAATGGAACACTGCTTCGGAAGACTGGCACACAACTGCTGCGAGCAATGAGTTGCACATTGGCGGAAAATTCAATTACCGCATGGAAGCCAAAGATGGCAGCTTCGGTTTTGATTTTTGGGGTATTTACGACAGTATTGTTGAATTTAAACAACTTGACTACACACTAGGCGATGGACGAAAAGTGAGTGTTGGTTTTGAATTCACCGGAATTGAAACAATACTTACTGAGACATTTGAAACAGAAAATGAAAATCCGGTTGAGATGCAGCAATTTGGTTGGCAGGCAATATTAGATAATTTTAAAAAACACGTAGAAAATCAATAATGACAAATCAGATAACACCCTGCCTGTGGTTTGATAATCAGGCCGAAGATGCAGCAAATTTCTATACTTCTATTTTCAAAAATTCAGCCATAACAAGTGTCAGCCGATATGGTAAAGAAGGTTTTGAATTTCATCATCAGCCCGAAGGAACGGCTATGACAGTGGCTTTTACCATAAATAGGCAGCCTTTTACGGCACTGAATGGCGGTCCGATATTCAAATTCACCGAAGCCATTTCGTTTCAGGTATTTTGCGATTCGCAGGAAGAAATTGATCATTATTGGGACAATCTTACCAAAGGTGGTGAAGAGAGTCAGTGCGGTTGGTTGAAAGACAAATACGGTATTTCGTGGCAAATTATTCCTTCCATTTTGCCGTCGTTAATGACCAATCCTGAGAAAGCAGCAAAAGTAACTGCCGCATTTATGAAAATGAAAAAGTTTGAAATAGCTAAGCTATTGTAAGATTGAATAAACAGTTTTTTAAAAGGTTACTACTTAGTGACCTTTTTTATTTACAACCTTTCACACGAAAGAATGTTATTTTAAAGCTTATCAGTAATTAAGAAAGCACTCAAATTTGTACCTTTGCACGTTTTAAATTAAATGTATCGTTAATGGCAAAACAAAATAGAAAACAAAAACAAGGAGGCAGACCGAAAGGTCCAAACATATTCGGTGTTCTAAAACCCTATAAGTTTATGATTGGTGGGTTAATTGTATTTGCATTAATGAGCAATGCAGTGAATCTGGTTATTCCTAAAATTATTTCGCACAGCATCGACGATTTCTCGAAAGGTTCATTCTCCCTGCAAAAAGTGATACTTGAGTTTTTGGTTGCATCATTGGTGATATTTATATTTACCTTCTTGCAGGGAATTCTTCAAACTTACGCTTCTGAACAGGTAGCACGAGATTTACGCACTAAACTGACCGATAAAATCTCGCGACAGAGTTATGCTTTCATTCAGCAATCCAACCCGTCGAAATTGCTTACCAACCTTACATCCGACGTTGATTCGGTAAAAATGTTTGTTTCAATGGCGGTGGTTTCGTTGGCATCATCAGCATTTATTATTGTTGGAGCAAGCATCTTGTTGCTTTCAATCAACTGGAAACTGGCATTGAATGTGCTGGTTATTATTCCTGTAATAATTGGAGCTTTCGGAGTGGTATTCAGCCGGCTGAGTGTGCTTTTCAAAAAAAGTCGCGAAGTGGTAGACAGACTGAATAAAATTATTAACGAAAGTGTCATCGGTGCTGCCCTTGTACGGGTTCTGAATGCTCAAATTACAGAATACAACAAATTCATGGATGCTAATACTAATGCCCGCGACCTGAGTTTATCGATTCTAAAACTTTTTGCCACACTGATACCAATCGTAGTGTTTGTAGGAAATATGGCTTCGCTTGCCATTCTGTTTTTGGGCGGGCATTTCGTTATTACAGGTGCCATGTCGCTCGGTGATTTTGCAGCTTTCAGCTCCTATTTGGTCATTCTGATTTTCCCGATAATGGTAATTGGATTTATCAGTAACTTTATTGCACAGGCTTCGGTGGCTTACGGTCGTATCTGTGAAGTACTTAATGCTCCCGAAACACGCGATACAGGAACGATTGAATCACCATTGAAAGGTAAAATTGAACTCAGAAATATCAATGTAAGTTTTGGCGAAAAACCGGTGCTGAAAGATGTTTCGCTTACTATTAACTCCGGAACACGCACCGCTATTATTGGTCCTACGGCTGCGGGAAAAACACAATTGCTCTATCTGCTCACCGGATTATTAAAACCTAAAAATGGTCTAATTCTGTTCGATGATATTGATTTAAATGACTATAAAAAAGAAAACTTCCAGCATCAGATTGGATTCGTATTTCAGGATAGTGTAATTTTCAGTATGAGTCTTCGCGAGAATATTGCATTCAATGAGCAGGTTACCGAAGAACAAATGACCAGAGCCATTGAAACTGCCGAACTTCATGATTTTATCAATTCCTTACCCAATGGCCTTGAAACCATTGTGAGTGAACGTGGTACAAGTCTATCTGGAGGTCAGAAACAACGCATCATGCTGGCACGAGCATTGGCGTTGAATCCAAAAATTCTCTTGCTCGATGACTTCACAGCACGTGTTGATGGACAAACCGAACAGAAAATTCTGGAAAATGTAGCGAAAAACTATCCCGGAA
Source organism: uncultured Bacteroidales bacterium (assembly GCA_903830915.1). Taxonomy (GTDB): domain Bacteria; phylum Bacteroidota; class Bacteroidia; order Bacteroidales; family Paludibacteraceae; genus Paludibacter. The sequence goes on along the minus strand of CAIKVR010000375.1, from coordinate 76,128 downwards.
TAACTCTCCTTTCCATAACGCAGAAAATTTCTTCGGTACAAAATTACGGACAGATTATTTTACTGGAAGAAGGAGAAGTACTCGCCAGCGGAACACACGGGGAATTGATGAAGTCGAGTCCTGAATACGTGCAAATTTTTAATTCACAACGCAGCACCAATCTTTATGAGTGATAATAATACACATGGACGCCGTGGCATGAGTGCGGGAGCATTTCAGAATTATGAAAAAGTAAGTACCAAAGTCATTCTCACCCGACTAATGACATTGGTTGGACAAGAACGGACAAACTTATTTATAGCCATCTTTTTTATCTTGTTGAATTCGGGGCTCAATCTGATTGCCCCTTATTTAATGGGACATGCCGTTGATAAATTCGTAATGACTCACCAATACGAAGGACTAATCCGATACTCTATTATTTTGCTCTGTGTGTTTCTACTGGCTTTGGTGAGTGGTTACACGCAAGCGCAATTGATGGGACGCGTGGGGCAACGCATGATGTACAACCTGCGAAACAATATTTTCAGTAAATTGCAGGAATTGCCTATCAGTTATTTCAACCGAAACAAGGCGGGAGATCTGATTTCGCGCGTCAATAACGATACAGACAAGATCAATCAGTTCTTTTCGCAGTCGCTGGTGCAGTTTATGAGTAGTATTTTCACCATGCTTGGTGCTGTGATTTTTCTATTGTCTATTAATTCCAAACTGGCACTGGCAGCCCTATCACCGGCCTTTTTTCTATGGTTCTTTACTAAAATTGTTTCGCCTTGGGTGAAAAATCGTAATGCAATTAGCATGAAAAATACCGGTGGACTAAGTGCTGAAATACAGGAAAGTCTGGATAATTTCAAAGTGATTGTTGCATTTAACCGCCGCGATTATTTCCGCAACAAATTCGATGAAGTCAATACCGAGAATTACCAAAGTGCCATTAAAGCCGGCATTGCCAATAACGTTTTTACGCCTGTTTACGGGTTTTCGTCGAATATAGGGCAGCTAGTTGTATTAGCGTTGGGAATTTATATGATTTCTGTTGGGCAGTTTTCGGTAGGATTGTTGATAAGCTTTCTTGCTTACATAGCTCAGTTCTACAATCCACTCCGCCAGATAGCCGCTTTATGGGCAAGCTTTCAGGTTGCTTTGGCCGGTTGGGATCGCATTTCACAAATTATGTCGGAGGAAAACACGCTAACTGTAATTCCTGCCGGTGAGAAAGAAGAAAACCCTGCTCTGGTATCGTTCCGCAATGTTTCTTTCTCTTACGTTCCCGAAAAAGAAATACTAAGCAACGTTAGTTTTGATTTGGTGCGGGGGAAAACCTATGCATTTGTTGGGCCAACTGGAGGTGGAAAAACAACTACAGCTTCGCTCATTGCCCGACTTTACGACCCAACTGCCGGACAAATCCTGCTCGATGGACTGGATATCCGCTCCTACGATGCCAACGGACGTTCGGCTAAAATCGGTTTTATCCTACAAGAACCGTTTCTGTTTACCGGAACTATTCGTGATAATATCCTGTATGGAAATGCCTGTTTCATTGACCTAAACGATGAAGAACTAATAAAAGAACTCAAAGAAGTGAGTCTGGATGGTTTGTTGGAACGCTTTGATGGTGGATTACAGGCCAAAATAAATTCAACCGGCGAAGGACTCAGTCTTGGACAAAAACAAATTATTGCATTTATTCGAGCGGTTATTCGCCGACCTGACTTACTTATTCTAGACGAAGCTACTGCCAATATCGACACAGTTACAGAACAATTACTCGATGACATTCTTCGCAAACTGCCAAAAAGTGCAACCCGCATTATCATTGCACACCGACTGAACACTATTGAAAGTGCCGACGAAATTTATTTTGTAAACTCAGGTACGGTGACGAAAGCTGGGTCTATGCAAGATGCTGTGAATCTGTTACTTCATGGGAAAAGGGAGTCCTAGTTGGATGAGAGTTTATGTTTGGTTTTAGTTTATATTTGCACATCATTATAAAAAAAAAGGTTGATCAATTTGATCAACCTTTTTTTTTGTATATATTTAGCAGGATCAATAACCTGGGTTTTGTTTCAGATTTGGATTTGCATTAAGTTCAGTCGAGGGTATTGGAAATAAATTAAAATATGCAGGAAAATCAGTTCCACCTACTACATTTCCTTTCCAGTCCCAGGTAACTCCGGTTGCACCACCAAATTGATTATAACGTATTAAGTCCGTGCGTCGTTGACCTTCAAAATAAAACTCTCTTGATTTTTCATCTAATACTCCTTGTAAATCAATTGTAGCTTTAGCAGTTGCACTTGCTCTGCTTCTTAATGCATTGATAGCAGTAAGTGGCTCATATCCTGAAACTTTTGTGCCTCCGCGTAGAACAGCTTCAGCATAAGTCAAATATGCTTCCGCAACACGCATAAACGGAACATCCATATCTGTGAAATCAATATCTGAAGTGGTTGTTGTCAGAACAGTTTGAATAGTAATGATCAAATCATTAGCTGTACTAGTACCACCCAATAAAGTTCCTTTAATGGTAATTGTTTCAGTTGGAATAAATCCAGAACCCTTACCATTTACATTTACAGTATATACACCGGCATCTCTGCTGATTGTAAATATTGCTTCAATTCCTGATTTAGAACCGATACCGGTTACATTTGTATAAGTTGCTGTTCCTGCAGCAGCAGTTCCGGCTGTCTTAATTGTCAAAATAGAACCATTGTCTGAACGCACATTAGTAAACTTTATTACTTGATAACCATCGGAGAAAAGTGATGGAGTAGAATTTGCAACAGTTGTACTGATTGATTTTTTATCAAACAAAGCTCTGTTGTCCTTAATTGCAGGTTGAATAGATGTAGTTAAGTCTGCTCCATTTGAGAAAAATCCATTGATTCCGGTTCCTGATGAGTTTATTACAAAAAACTTTTTAATCAATGAAGTACGGGCTTTATTACCTGCCCAGTTTTGTTTACTACCCCAATTTACCATACCGGTTTTATGAGTCGAACCAATTAAAAATACAGAAGTACCATACGATTTAGTCTTAATACCATCGGCTGCAATTGGGAAGATAATTTCCTGTGGAGCTGTATTAGTTGTTGATTGATCAATAACACCTGCGTTATCTGCCATAAACAATTGACGATAACTTGGATTTAATACATATCCTGAGTCGATTACTTTTTTTGCATAAATTGCAGCATCATCCCAACGAGGTGTTCCACCAACAGCAGCAGATGTACCCGAAGCTGCAACAGATGTATAAACCTCAGCGTTCAGATATAATCTGGACAATAACAACCATGCAGCAGCTTTATCCACTCTGTAATAAGGTGCAGTTCTTGGTTCATACATATCAACCTGACATTCCAATAATTCTTTCTCTACATATTCAAACAATTTTGCACGTAAAATTGGTTTTGGGGCATCAGTGCTTACCACCTCAGAGAAAGGAACATTGCCAAACATATCCATCAGATAATAATATCCCAATGCTCTTAAAAAGCGAACTTCAGCGCGTTCTTTTATAGTAGCTGCATCAGTTTTTCCATTAGTTTGTTCCAAAAAGTGATTACAAATTGTGATAACAAAACATAAGCGGGAATACATGCCATTAACACTTGTGCTTTGAGTTGTCCATGTATTAAAGTTTAGCTCAATAGCTTCGGCATCGGGCCAGCACCAAATAGCTTCATCTGTTGAAAGTTCCATACAATTCCACAAACAACGATACACTGAGAATCTACCTTCATCAAGACCTGCAATATCACTATTTCCAGCAGGTCCTTCCTGACCGGTTAAGGTGAACGATGCATACGTTTTTGCAAATACCTCCTCTTGATTAAAAACCTGTGATTTTTGAGGGTTGATAGGAGTTACATTCAAGTCATCAACACAAGAGCTGACAAATACTGACAATACAATAAATGCCACAATATATAATATATTATTTTTCATGTTTTTCATGTTTTATAAATTTATAGCAAAGCTAATTAAAAGTTCAAACTAAGACCAAAAACAGTAATCATAGGACGAGGATATATATTATTGTCAATTCCAACATGGTCACCATATTGTTCCGGATCTAATCCTTTATAATTAGTCAATATAAATGGATTTTGAACTGTAGCATATATACGTCCTGAAGAAATAACTTTAAACAAATTCTTAAAGCTATAACCTACTGTAACATTGTCCAATCTAAGAAAGGAAGCATTTTGAACAAAATAGTCGGAAAGATATATATTCGGATCCGAGCCCTGGAAACCATTATTTAATGATGAAACTGGTTTGTTAATGAAGCATATTGATCCTGTGCTATATATAGCAGCTACACCATCTCGTCCAACATAATAATTACCCGTTTGAACCGAATTATACAGGTAGTTACCGATTGATGCATGCAATGAAAATCCAAAATCAAAGTTTTTATATATCAACTTTGAAGAAAGCCCCAAAGTTACATCCGGATTGATGCTATGGTTGTAATATTTATCCTTTTCGTTAATAAGAGGTTTACCACCAACAGAATCACCATTTAAATTTTCAAATGCATCCGATAACTCATATTTTCCTGCTGATGGATTAGCAGGGTCTTTTAAAGCACCTGTTTCAATTACGTGACCATTAGCATCGTATTTCTGTTTATACACATAAAATGAGTAAGTAGGTTGACCCGCATGGTAAACCTGTGTAGTTCCCTGAAAAGGACCACCGGTTTCTACCCAATAATCTGCACCCTGTCCTGAAATCAATTGTTTTACTGTATTCTTATTAAAAGCAGTATTAAATCCTATTTCCCACGTTAAATCTCTGGTTGAAATAGCTTTTGCATTAATTGTGAACTCAAGTCCGGTATTTTCCAACACTCCGATATTACTAATAACCCTATTTTTAAAGTTAGTTAAAGCCGGAACAGCAACTTCGTTTAATAGGTCATTTGATGTACGACGATATAAATCAATGGATCCTAAAATTCGATTGTTTAAAAATCCGAAATCCAAACCTGCATTATAAGTAGTTGTTACTTCCCATTTCAGATTTTTATTATAAGCATCGGGTCTAGATGTACTATAATAAGTGCTGTCGAAAGGTTGAAATGCACCTACTATATTTGTAGTATAGATGGGGAAATAAGCATAATCGTATCCAATATTCTGTTGTCCGGTAACACCATATCCCAACCGTACTTTCAAATCAGAAACTACTTTATTGTCTTTCATAAAGTCTTCTTCATTTACTTTCCATGCAACAGCAGTAGCAGGGAATAAGCCCCAACGATTTTCAGGTCTGAATCTCGAACTACCATCATCGCGCAATGTAAAAGTAAAGAGGTATTTACTATCAAAAGAATAATTTAATCGACCAAAGAAAGAAACTAAATAGTTTTCAGTTTTCCATAAATCGTTTTTATAATTATAACCTACTAAATCTCCAGTTTTTGAAACAACATTTTTAACCAGCCCCTGATATTCGTTATTGCCCTGATTATAGAAATGTTGCCATTCATAACCACCCATAACATCAAATTTATGCTTTCCTATTTCCTTAGCATATTGTAAATATGCACTTAACGATTTATTGTATTTTGATTTTGTCTGAAAACCCTGGCGTCCATAAGGTGAATCGCTCAATGCTAGGGAATCAATATATAGTGTTTGAGTACCTTCAGAAGTTTCCATACCCAAATTCAAATGTGCTCTTAAATCAGGAAGAAAATGAAATTTGTAATCAAAGTCAGCGTTTAAGATTAAATCTTTAGCTTTTGAAACATCTGACTTCTGATTCAATGTAGCTACCGGATTGTTAATACCAAAATTAGTTCCGTTTACAGCTCTCCACTGAAAATATCCACCATAAATATTAAATTTAGGATCGGTCGACCTTACAGGTTGAGTAGGATCCATAGTCATAGCAGCTCCTACAACTCCACCATCAGCGTATCTGTTTCTTACCAACATTCCTTTTGCCATCAAGTTCACTTTTAAATGGTCGTCTAAAAACGAAGGGCTTAAATTTACAGAACCTATAAATCGTTCAAAATTTGATGTTTTTACAATCCCGTCAGTGTTTGTATAACCTACAGAAACACGATAGGGGGTTTTCTTCCAACTTCCCATTGCAGTCAAATTATGATCGTGACTTATTGCTGTTTGAAAAATCTGGTCGTACCAATTTGTATTTTCCTTACCAAGGTATGAACGGGTAACACTATCACTTTTAGCCAATTTAGCATCAGTTCCTGGATATAAGGTATTGATAATATCCCTAAACTGATCACCATTCAACACTTTTATTGAATTATTGACTTTGCTGATTGACGTATTACCATCATAAGAGATTTTCAATTTACCATTTTTATCTCCTTTTTTTGTGGTAATAATAATAACTCCATTCGATGCACGTGAACCATAAATAGCAGTTGCAGAAGCATCCTTCAATACGGTAAAGCTTTCAATGTCATTTGGATTTATAGTACTCAACGGATTAGCTACACCTTGAATTCCATCATTGTCCATTGCCAAACCGTCAATAACAAAAAGTGGATCATTACTTGCATTAAGTGACGAACCTCCACGGATACGAATGGTTGCGCTACCACCAGGTGTACCTCCACCTGTAATAACTGATACACCGGCTATTTTCCCAACAATCATATCCTGAGCATTGCTGGTAAGTCCTTTGTTCATCTTGTCGGGCTTAATTGCCGTAATTGAACCGGTAGCATCGTTTTTCTTAACAACACCATACCCAATAGCAACTACCTCACCAAGTGCAACTGAATTTTCTTTCAGCTGAATAACAATAGTTTTTTTCCCGACAACTGGTACTTCAACTGTAAGGTAACCAAGATACTTAACTACCAATGTAGCATTGGATGGGACAGAAATTGTAAAAGCACCATCAACATTGGTAATAATACCTTTATTAGTGCCTTTTTGTAAAATACTTGCGCCAAGAATAGGTTCTCCATTGGCTGCATCTTTTACGACTCCAGAGACTGATATTTGCTGAGCATTGGCTGAAAGGCCAAGAACAAACATCACAATTACGCCTACAACAGCGCGTAGTTTGAGCTTAAAGTGACTGTACTTCATGCATTATTTTTTTAAGGATTAAAGAATTGTTTTATTGTTTATCAAATTGTATTCACATTCCAACGATTTACAATCGACGAAAACTGTTAATACTCCATGAATTCAACGAGGCAAAAATAGAGTAATAATAATAATCTATAATCTGTGTATCGGAATTATAAAACGAAAATCCTATGCAAACGTTTGCATTATATATTTCATATTTTAGACAAAAAAATTTTTTATTCGGATAATCTGTTTTACTTTTGCATTATGTTTATTTAAATAGATTGTATTTTTACTTTTTTCATTGAACAAGAATCTATTGTTGAACATTGACTTTCTTATATTTACCTTAAATCACATAAGAAGTTTTTTATCTATCGGGAAACAACTAATCCATGAGAAAAGCTCCGATTACTATCAAAGACATTGCCCGGGCACTCAATATTTCACCTTCTACGGTGTCAAGGGCTCTCAAAAATCACCCTGATATTAGTCAGGACACAAAAGACAGCGTAAATAAATACGCCAAAGAATATCACTATAAGCCTAATACCCTGGCTTTAAGCCTCAGAATGAGTCGTAACAATACGATAGGGGTAATCGTACCCGAAATTAATAATTATTTCTTTTCGTCTATTCTTTCCGGAATTGAACAGGTGGCAAACAAGGAAGATTTCAACGTAATCGTTTGTCAATCAAGTGAAAACTACGATAAAGAAGTACGGGATAGTAAAGCACTTATTGCAACTAGAGTCTCGGGAGTTTTAGCTTCGCTTTGCAAACACACCACCAATTATGATCATTTTCAGGATATAATTGACAGCGACATTCCATTGGTTTTTTTTGATCGTATTTGTATTGGAATAACTACCGACCGTGTTGTTGTAGATGATTATGCCGGTGCTTTTGCAGCTGTGGAATATCTGATTCAAACCGGTTGTAAACGTATTGCTTTTTATAGTTCACCTCTTCATTTGGAGATTTCAAAGAACAGAAAAAACGGTTATCTGGATGCTCTACGCAAATATGGTTTGCAAGTTGACGAAAGTTTGATACGGGTATGTGATACGCGTGAAGAAGCAATAATCATTACACCTGAAATTCTAGACAGTCCTAAGCGACCGGATGGATTCTTTGCAATTAACGATCATTGTGCTGCAGGAATTCTTTATGCAGTAAAATTAGCAAAATTAAGAGTTCCGGAAGATATATCCATCTTTGGATTTTCTGATGGTGAACTGGCAAAAGCCTGCGATCCAATGCTAAGTACAGTAGAACAGCATGGATTTGAAATGGGTGAGCATGCTGCCAAATTATTGCTTGACAAAATCAACGATATAACTCATGGTCAATTTTCAAATAAAATAGTCAAAACAAATTTGATAATCAGAGGGTCAACTTATTAATTATCTTAAAATGGTTTTAAGACCGTTTAATAAAAGAGTTTACAAATTAAATAAAACATATAGTACTACTAATTGAATAGTCAAGATAAATTATAAGAAATTGCTTGAACACTTATATTTATAATGTGCAAACTAGATATTTGAACTGTACAGTCTACATATTCATAAAGTACAAAACAAATATTTTATCTGTACAGTTCAGTCATTAAACATCTTCAATATTTCATTAGTAACAAAAGAAGAATATACTAGATTTTCTTGAAGTTTTATCTATTTTTGTTAATACAAATCTTAGCACTTACACCACATGAGCAAAACAAAGCCTCATTTTAATTTTCTTCAGATTCTGAGTTTGAGTATGGGTTTTTTGGGCATTCAATTTGGATATGCTCTTCAAAATGCCAATGCCAGCAGGATTCTTCAAACATTTGGAGCTGATATTGAACAACTTTCATGGTTTTGGTTGGCTGCTCCGATTACCGGCATGATTATTCAACCCATTATCGGTCATTATTCCGATCATACCTGGACAAAGCTTGGTCGTCGTCGTCCGTTTTTTCTGGTAGGAGCCATTTTGGCATCGATTGCATTGATTCTTATGCCAAATGCAGGTATCTTTGCAAATGTATTGCCTGCCATGTTTATAGGTGCTGGATTTTTGATGATAATGGATGCTTCATTTAACGTGGCAATGGAGCCTTTTCGTGCATTAGTGGCCGATATGCTTCCTGCCGACCAAAGTACACTGGGTTTTTCTATTCAAACTTTTTTAATTGGAGTTGGGGCTGTTATCGGTTCATGGCTTCCTTATATTTTGGCCGAATGGTTAGGTATTTCAAAAGTTGCAGTTAATGGTGGTATCCCTGATAATGTGGTCTTTTCCTTCTATATAGGTGCGGCGGTAATGATTATCACTATACTGTGGACAGTATTTTCAACCAAAGAATACTCACCCGAAGAACTAGCTGTATTTAATGCTGAAAATGAAAGCATTGAGCAAGAAGAAAGCAAGTTCACAGATATTTTCAGAGATATTGCTGCTATGCCAAAAACGATGAATCAACTCGGATTGGTTCAGTTTTTTTCGTGGATAGCACTTTTTGGAATGTGGGTATTTACCACACCGGCAGTAGCTCAGCATGTTTACGGACTGGCGGTTACTGATACAAAATCAGCACTTTATCAGGATGCAGGAAATTGGGTTGGAATTATTTTTGGGGTTTACAATGGTGTTGCCATGATTTACGCTCTGTTACTACCTTCAATTGCTCATAAAATTGGGCGCAAAATGACGCATAGTTTGTCCTTGTTTGCCGGTGCAATTGGGTTACTTTCGATTTATTTTATAACCAATCCAACAAATCTTATTTTTTCGATGATTGGTGTGGGAATGGCCTGGGGAAGCATTTTATCAATGCCTTATGCCATACTGGCTCCGGCTCTGCCACTTCGAAAAATGGGAATTTACATGGGCATTTTCAATATTTTCATCACCATTCCTCAAATTATAAACGGACTTTTGGGTGGAATGATTGTAAAACGTTTCTTCGACTCACAAGCCATTTTTGCATTGATTATGTCGGGCTTTTTTTTGATTATTGCAGCTATCACAGTATTTTGGGTTGAAGATAAAGTTCATGATGAATGTTTAAAAACCTCCAAAAACTAAAAATATTGAGTTATGAAAACTAATTTACAAACCGATCTTTGGTTCATAACCGATGAGGGCTTTGGAATAAATCAGCAACAAGAAGCTGAAAAAAAGTTCAATTTATCAAATGGACATATTACCCAACGTTCAAATTTTGAGGAATACTGTTCAACCGAAACCGAACGTAGAACTTTAGTGAATGGAATTTATTCTTTTAAGAATGATTGTAAAGAGCTGTCACTCCTGCCTGACTGGACTTCACTCAATATCAGAATTAATGCGGAGCATATCGACCTGGCAACATGCGAAATAATTCGTTTTAAACGAACACTTGACATGTATCATGGAATTCTGGAACGAAATTTCGAAATTATTACTGCCGAAAAACATCATATTGAAGTTTCAGTTCAACGTTTTCTGAGTTCGCATGACCTCGAAGTTGGAGCAATCAAATACTCCGTAAAATCAGTCAATTTCACCGGACGCATTGCTTTTCTACCAATCATTGATGGCGATATAAACACAACTGAAGAACCTGAATGGAATATATTGCAATCTAAAACACAAAAAGATGTTGCTCATTTATGGATTCAAACCCGTAAAACTAATTTCCAGGTTTGTGAAGCCATGACATACGATTTTTTAAAAAACAATGCGCAAATCAAATACAATCCTACGAAAATTGAAAAGCAAAAAGTTGCGGGATTTTCTTTGGTAACTGATATTAAAGTGGGAGACAGTGTTTGTGTTTACAAATTTGTCAGTATTCTGAATTCGAATGATTATCCCTATCAGGAACTTACAACCCGAGCTTGCGAAAAAGCTTTGCACGCCAAACATATTGGTTGGAATGAGTTGGTGGAGGAAAATTCACAAGCAAGCTCTTCAAAATGGGAACCTATTATAAATAATAGCGTAAAGGGCTTAACTCAGGAAGAAATTATAAACATTTTTCAACAAAACAACTTGTATTAAAATGAAACGATGTAGTTTTATTCTACTGATTTTTATCACATTACAGCTGAATGCCAAAACACAATCCTGGGTAAAACGACTTGAACCTACGTTTTGGTGGACTGAAATGCATAATACGCAACTGCAATTAATGCTTTACGGAGAAGGTATTGCCACTGCAGAATTCTTTATTGATTATCAGGGCGTTTCCATTTCTCACAAAAAACTTACTGATAATCCGAATTATATTTTTCTATATCTGAATATCAGTAAAGACACAAAACCGGGAAAATTTGCAATTAAATTAAAAAAAGCTAGAGCAGTACAAAGTTTGATTTATGAACTAAAAGCTCGTCGTCAGGGTTCTGCCGAGAGACTTAGTTTTACCGAAGCTGATGCAATTTATTTACTTATGCCCGATCGTTTTGTGAATGGAAACACTGCAAACGATTCTGTGAATGGTTATTATGAAGGAGTGAACCGAAATATACCCGGTAAGAGGCATGGTGGTGATATTGAAGGAATTATTTCAATAATCCCATATATTGCTGATTTGGGAGCAACTGCGCTTTGGACTACTCCGCTTTTCGAAAATAATGATGTTGCATACTCATATCATCATTACGGCTGCACCGATTATTATAAAATTGATCCGCGGCTTGGCAAGAACGAGGACTATCTCAGAATGGTGGAAACTTGTCATGCAAATGGGCTGAAATCAATCATCGATGTTGTTCCTAATCATTGTTGTTCGCAACATTGGTGGCTCAAAGATTTGCCCGCAAAAGACTGGTTTAACGTGTGGCCGACTTATACTTCATCCAACTATCGGATGACAGCATGGACCGATACACATGCTTCTGAAGCAGATTTGTACAAACTGACACACGGTTGGTTTGCACCAAACATGCCGGATTTCAATCTGAATAATTCCTTGCTTTTCGATTATTTGAAGCAGGTATATATTTTCTGGATTGAATATGCCAATATTGATGGAATGAGGGTTGATACCTATCCTTACAATGATATTCATGTGGCTGCAAAGTTCATTCAATCCATTCGTGATGAATATCCGAAAATGAATGTGGTGGGCGAATGTTGGGTGAAAACTCCAGCTCAAATTGCTTATTATCAGTCGGGCAATAACAATAAAGACGGATTTGATTCCAGATTGACAAGCGTGATGGATTTCTGTCTGAAAGATGTTTTAAGCGAGTCATTTAACGAGCAGGAAAGCTGGGATGCTGGTATGGCTCGTTTCTATAGTCACTTCGCCCAGGACTTTGTTTATCCTAATCCCAACATGATTATGAATTTTCTTGATAATCATGATATTGACCGTTATTCAACCAGTGTAAAACGTGATATTAGAAAATACAAAATGGGTTTGGCATTGCTAATAACAGTACGTGGTTATCCGCAAATTTATTATGGAACTGAGATTATGATTGACGGAATCCCGGGTGATTATCAGGGACACCGGTTCGATTTTCCCGGAGGTTGGACTACCGACAAACGTAATGCTTTTACTGCCGAAGGTCGTACCGCTGAAGAAAATGAGATTTTTAATTACACGAAATTGTTACTTAATTATAGAAAGAACAATCCGGTGCTTCAGAATGGAAAGATGAAACAATTTATTCCTGAAAATGGTATCTACGTTTTTTTTCGGTATAATAAAGATAAAACAGTAATGGTTGTTACTAATAATAATCTGATTGATAAAAGTTTAGAATTGAGTCGTTTCAAAGAAATGCTTGCTGGTAAAAATTCTGCAATAGATGTGATCAATAATTATGGAAATGGCGAAATGTCAATAAATAATTCATATACACTAAATGATCCGCTGAAAATTCCTGCAAAATCAGTACAAATATTTGAAATCAATTAAACATTAAGGTCATGAAAAAAATTTCAATAAAAAACCTGTTAGCGAAACTACAGCTTGTAGCTGCACGTTTTCCATTTGTTTTGTTTTTTGTTTTAGGTCTTGGTTTTCTATTTCTGCTTAAAATAAACAGACAACACATTGATATTAAACCCTATTTGTGGGTTATTTTTTCACTCGGGATTTTTCTTAATCTCTCCGTTTCGCTATTTGCTGAGCGTATAAAAAACATTTTACTCCGAAATGCGATAAATATTCTTAGTATTATTTTATTAGTGGTTTATTGCCTCACACTTCCCGACAAATTTGAATCAGTACATTTTTTCAAGGTAATTGCCATTGGCATTTCATTCATTCTGTCGATTTTCGCTATCCCTTTTTTGAGAAGGGAAAATGATGCTCCATTTTGGGAATTCAGCAAGACGATTGTAATTCAATCGCTTATAGCCGGCCTTTTTTCTCAGGTTTTGTTTGCAGGTTTAAGCCTTGCGATTCTGTCACTCAAAGAATTGTTCAAAGTTCCTATTGAAAACAAAATTTACGAAAATCTGGCGGTTATCTGTTATATCTATTTTGGTCCTGTATTTCTGTTAGCCAATCTCACTCCGAAAACTGAAATGCATAAACCAATATTAAATTTCAATACATTTTTCAAGATTCTGGGATTGTACATCTTTCTTCCAATTCTGGCATTGTACACACTGATTCTTTATGTATATCTGTTTCAGATTATCGTTAAATGGGAATTGCCAAATGGTTGGGTTTCAATGCTTGTCTCAGTACTTGGTTTAGGTGGTTTCTTGACAATGCATATTGTGTATCCGCTCAGATCAGAAACTGAAAACAAACTGGTAAATACTCTTTCTAAATACTTTTCTGTCATACTATTGCCGTTATTAGTACTAATGTCAGTGGGCATTTCACGTCGTTTCAGCGATTATGGAATTACAATTAACCGCCTTTACGTGATCATACTGAATGTGTGGCTTTATGGTATCTGCATTTACCTGTTTATAACTCAATCACGCCATATAAAATGGATTGTCATTTCATTTATTACTATCCTATTTCTATCGTCTGTAGGTCCTTGGAGTGTTTTTAATATTACGAAACAATTTATGATTAAGGATATAGGACAAACACTCACTGATTCAAAATTATTAAAAAACGGAAAACTGATTGCAGATTCAGCTATTATTAACAAACTCGATTCGACAACTTCTGCCCGACTCTCTGAAAAAATAAATTATACGCGACAAACTTATGGGAAACAAAGTCTGAACATGTATTTTAAGGATACAGAATACAAACTTTTTTCAAAAAAAGGTGAATGGTTTGATTCGGAATCAGTTAAAGTTGAAGAAGTAAATGATAGTACTAAATACATTAATATTACTGTTGAAAAGAGAAATCAAAGGATAGACCTGAAACCATATAGTGCTTTGCTAATTCTGAAAAAGCAAAAAAATGATTCAAAAGTATTTGAAGATAACGACTATCTTATTACCTTAAAAAACACAGATATTCAGGTGTTTAAAAATAAAGAGACTAGTGTATTTATCACTATATCGCTGAAGCAAAAGATTGATTCACTGATAAGAAAAGACCTGAATCAAAGTGCTGTCAGTACGAAAAAGTTTGAAATAATCGGTAATGATTATAAACTGGTGGTGAGTAAAATGAGTATTTACTTCAACAAACCTGACAATATTAATTTGAATAACATAGATGCAAATTTATTTTTGAAATAATCCATGAAGAAATTAAATGTTTTCCCACTGTTTCTAGTGCTGGTTGCCTGCCAACCGAAATTAAATGTTCCTGTTGATTCTGAGAACAATAAGAATCTCAACTCCTTAGTCACCCTGAGAATTGGCGACAACAAGGTTTATTTGCAGGATTTTACATTCAATCCTGCTGAGATTGATTCCGTGACAAGTTCTTCATCATTTTTGAAGTGCAAGGTGGCTGCCGATAAACTTACCGCAACACTAAGTGCAACAAAAGAAATGGAGACCTTTGTGGATATAAAAATTTGGCTGAAAGGTGTGGCATATTCGGTGCCTTGCCGCAAAACCAACAAATCGGATTATACTTTCACCTTCAATCCGCAGGGCAGAACCTACAATCGTGTTCAGATTGCGGGACAAATGAACGATTGGACAGCTTCCCGCACACCTAATTTGCAATTAAACAGCAAAGGTTTGTACGAAGTTACACTGAATCTGAGCCCTGGCTCGTATTTATATCAGCTCGTGCTTGATGGCAGTCAGAATCACGACCCAAGCAATCCAAATAAAGTGGATAATGGCTACGGTAAATTTAATTCTATTTTGCAGGTGAAAGGGAATGGTGAAAAGTTTCCACGACTATTCACAAATCGTTTTTTCGGTTCGACTGTGAAACTGACTAGTCAGAACGAAGTAAAAAATGTTTTCGTTTATTGGCAAAATATTTTACTGCCAGCAAATGTTGTGAAAATTAAACAGGGAAAAGTTATTTTTCATATTCCTACAGAAGCTTCAAAGTTAGAACGTTCGTACATTCGTGTATGGGCAAGCAACGAATTTGGTGTGAGTAACGATTTACTAATTCCGCTTCAAAACGGACGGGTTCTGACAACATCAAAACAAATTACACGCGGTGACAAACAGGCTCAAATCATGTATTTTGCGTTGGTTGACCGGTTCAAAAATGGTGACAAGAAGAATGATCATCCTATGAACAGGCCTGATGTGAATCCGAAAGTAGATTATTGGGGCGGTGATATAGCAGGTATCAAACAGACCATTGATAACGAATATTTCAAAAAACTCGGAGTAAACACGTTGTGGATTTCACCACTGAACCAAAATCCGACTGAACCTTATGGATACTACAAACCGATGAACACCAAATTCTCAGGCTATCATGGTTATTGGCCTATATCTTCATCAAAAGTAGATTTCCGCTTTGGCTCTAATAAAGAATTAAAGAATTTGGTTGAAGATGCTCATCAAAATAACATAAACGTGTTGCTGGATTATGTGGCGCACCATGTGCATGTAGAACATCCGTTTTACAAACAACATCCTGAGTTTACAACATCACTATATTTGCCCGATGGAACATTGAACACTGAAAAATGGGACGAACACCGGCTCACTACCTGGTTCGACACTTTCATGCCAACGCTTGACCTTGGCAATCCGAAAGTGGTGGATATGATGACTGATTCTGCTATGTACTGGCTGAAAGAATTCAAGTTGGATGGTTTTCGTCACGATGCCACAAAGCATATTACCGAAGAATTCTGGCGTGAACTCACCCTGAAAATCAAAAAAGCAAACAAAGGAAAAAACCTCTACCAGATTGGTGAAACCTATGGTAGTCCTGAACTGATAAGCAGTTATCTCACAACCGGAATGCTCGACGGACAGTTTGATTTCAATGTGTACGATATTGCCAACACAACATTTGCAGGAGTAGGTGGAAGTGACTTTAGTCAGGTTCAAACGGTGTTGAATTCTAGTTTGTATATTTATGGTGGGCATAATTTGATGGGCAATATTTCCGGTAATCACGACAAACCACGCTTTATGGCACTCGCATCGGGCGATTTGAAGTTTGGAGAAGACTCCAAAGCAGCAGGTTGGCAACGTAATATAGGAATTACCGATTCGACTGCTTACGATAAATTACTGCTTATGCATACGTTCAACATGACTATTCCCGGTATTCCGGTCATTTTTTATGGTGATGAAATTGGTCTGACCGGAGCTAACGACCCCGACTGTCGCCGTATGATGAAATTTGACGGATTGAACAAGCGCGAAGCAAATCTGCTTCAACAAGTTTCGGTTCTTGCCCACCTGCGTGCCGAAAATCCGGTGTTGATTTACGGGGATTTTATCAACATTCAAACAACCAAAAACAGCTGGGTATATGCCCGTAAATACTTCAGGGACGAAGCAATTGTAGTGATAAACAATTCAAACAAACCCAAATCAATTGAAGTGGAATTACCAGAAATACTAAAAGGGCGTCATTTAAAAACAACATTCGATCATAGTTTCAACATTTCACATCACAAACTGACGATTGAATTACCAGCTTATACTGCGGATATTCTACTTTAAAACTTTAAAACTTTTGAACTTTACAAACTTTCAAACTCAAACATGATAAAAATTACAGACAGCGAATTAGCTGCAGCAGCCGAAAAAAGCATGGACGAATTTCTTCAGGTATTTATAAATGCCTATCTGGAGTCAATTGGTGGAAAACTCAACGAAAAAACGATGCCTTTGCTGAATGGAAATCAGCACACACTACTGGCATGGCATTTTTTTACCACCGAAATGCGCGATGGTGGGTTTGTGCAACTCATTCAGAATGGTTATGGCGGCTATATTTTCGGAAATCCGTTTGCTAAAGCCATGCGACAATATGGTTTGACGGAACTTTCAAAGCTGATTTATAAAGCCAAAGAAATCTACGAACCAAACAAAAAAGAGCTAGAACGTGAAACCACTGACGAAGAATTCAACGCTCTATACGTCGATTTTGAAGTGTTCGACGACCTTGAAGAATGGTATTTCGATATGGAGGAAGGACAAACTGCTTTACTGGCTGCTTATGTGGATGAGCATATTGCCGATTTTGCTGTGATTGAAGAATAATAAATGCACTCCCACTTTTTTGAACTGGAAATTATTCTGTTTAGGACTTGAAGTGTGGTTTGTAGCTTTTTGTGGTTATAATTATGTCTTTCAATCTAATCAAATTAGTTATATTTGAAAGGTTTAATATATAGTAATGGTGGTATGGTAAGAATAGACTGTTCAAAATTCAAAATTAGTTATTCTCATTTAATACCAAATATGAAGATTCTCTTTTCCTGAAAATCACATAAATCAAAAACAAACTCACTACTGACAAAAAAACACAAAGGACAGAACCTTCAAAGCCAAATGCACCACCATTCCATAAAGATGCCTTACTGTATATCGTATTTATCAGTGAATATTGTTGCGTTCCGCTGACATTAAAACCAAAAATACTTCCTTGACAGAAATTCCAACTAAAATGTAAAGCAATAGGAAACCATAACGACCTGTTATAAATATAAGGTAATCCGAATAAAAACCCAGCAATTGCAATTGCAATTAATCCCATTAAACTTATATGGGGGTTGGGGGCATGCATTAAACTGAAAAAGATGGCTGAAATTGTTAGTGCTACATATTTATTGAATGAATCCATTAGATTACTAAGAATATAACCTCGAAATAATAATTCTTCGGTCAAAGCTACAAATATGAAAACACCAAAACTCAATAATAAATCTTTTATATTGAGTTGAAAGCTAACGAATTCAATTTGTTTAAAATACAGTAAGCAAATAAACCCCGAAAACATAATCAAAACCCCGAATAAAACTCCAAAAAAAAGATCTTTTGCAATATGATTTTTGCTAAATCCTAAACTAATAAATGTTTTGTTATTGTTGTATTTACGGAATAACCAAATTATTAAAACCGTACCTGTTAATGAGAAAAATTGAATTGTAAAATTTTGGCTTGAAGACCTTATAACAGATCTGAAATTATCAAGATTGAGTCCGGCTAAATAGATTCCTATTGTCTGAAAAATGCCAACAAAGAAAATATATGAAATAAAAAATGTAATTAAGTGTGACCAACTCTTAGTTTTGTTGATATTTTTATTATCCATGGTTTTTCGTATTTAGTTTATGTGAGATACATATCTAAATGTATGTTCCTTGCGTCTAAAAAATATTGTATAAATACCTTTCTCGAGTGTAATTATCCATTTAAGAAAGCTTTTTAGCGCATACTAGATAATTTAGAATGAAAGAACTGGGACATTATTTTTGAATCAAATTAACTGTGAAACCAATTCGTACCCCAACATGTTCTTTCATAATTACTTCTTCGGGCAAAAATCCAACTGTTTTATAATTTAGACCTAAATCAATACTCATAGAATTATGTGATTGATTCTCCAATATTATGTATTTAAATAGTAAATCGCCCGAGCCACCAAACTGAGATTCTGTAGTATTGAAGTCCAGGTTCTTTGGCTGACTCCACAAATGACCCGCTAAAGTTGTATTAAACTTTGGGGTGATTTGATAATCTATTAAACTTATTCCGCCGCCCATAAACCAAGTGTTGCGATTCTCAAATTGACGTAAATATGCGTGAATATTATATTTCTGATGGTATTGAATTAAGAAATTCTCATCGATAAAATCACCAAATGGACACATAGTATAGCCGGTACTAACACTTAATTTTAGTTTTTCGGTCTTAATAATATTCAAGGGTTTGAAAAAAACCGGACTGGCTATGTTTAAAATTGCTCTGTAACCTACACGTTCCACAAATTTCCTTTCCTCAGAAGTCATATCTTTATAATCGGTGTAGCGGTAAAACGGAATATTGGGGCGATGAAGATTTTTTATAGCGCCATATACATCATGTCCAACAATGTCGTTTAATAGTTCATTGGAGTTTTCTTTCAGATTAGGGCTTAATGACGGAATTAAACTTGCCGTATAATAAGCCATAGTTAGAAGTTTTCTAAAATAGACTTCTACAAAAAGGTTTCTCTTAGAGTCAAACTTGAATACAATATCTTCTTCTGCTTTATTTCCTAGCATATAATCCGATTCAATTCCTGCTGTATGTAACCGGACATAATCGGGCAAGTCGTTATCTCTGAGGTTTTGTAGTTCAGCATCCCGCACTCCGTTTACATAAGCTATTCCCTGTAAATTGTAAAGCGGTTGGGAAATAGAACCAATACCCAACGAAGTTAAGATAGAACGATGACCTTCTTCATGAGTTAACGGGTACAAAAATAGCTCTGAAATGGTTTGAATCAATAAACCTGTTTTAGGTTTCACGTTTTTATACAACTCATTACTTAACAGCCTGTAAACGCTTAAATAATTTTCATTCGATTGATGCATGGTAGTTAATCCAACAGGAGAGTCCTGAATAATTAAAGAATAGGATCTGTAGTTTCTTCTGGTTTTCAAACTATCGGGTTCAGCACCAAAAGTATTGATAGTAAGAAATAGGACTCCAATAATTAATACAACTCTAAAATGGGTTTTAGTCATATATGTATTTTTTTAATAAATCGATTTCAGCTTTTTTTGAAACTGAAAAAATAACGTGAATATTTAAAAATTATTTTACCAGTCTTTTTTTGGATGCGTAATTGTAAAGCAATCCACATTAAATAGTTAAATGTGCTTATGCATTTACAAAGCTGAATGAATCTCATCCCATGTTTTCTGGATAAGTTCAGCAGTGTGGTCGGGTAGGAAAGGAGCTGCATCAATTGGTTGATGTATAATCAGTTCTATGGTACCGGGAATGATATGTAGTGAATTACGATGAAGTCGGTCGAAACTGCCCCTAATAGTGACAGGGACAATCGGCAGGGATAAATCGGTAGCAACGCGGAAAGCTCCCCGTTTGAAAACACCCATTTCACCCGTTTTTGTGCGGGTACCTTCGGGAAATACAACCAGGGAAATGCCATTTTTAAGCTGTGCTTCAGCTTTATCAAGACTGTGTTTGGTTGCCATAGGGTTAGAACGGTTTATAAAAATATGTCCGGCCGATTCACATGCTTTTCCCACCAACGGAATTTTGCGAAGTTCGGCTTTCATCATCCATTTAAAAATGTATGGCAACCAACCATACACCACGAAGATATCGAAAATACTCTGATGATTGAGTGCGAAAACATAAGACTGACGGGGATTTAACTGTTCTAGTCCACTTATTTTAACACGAACAAATGAAATGTAACATGAAAGTCTGGCCCAGATTTTAGCCGGATGATAAGCTAATTTACTGTTTGGTAATAATGGAGAAAGCAAAATTGTGGAAAGGGCTACAACAGTAGTTATGACCAACATGATTGGGAATGCCAGAACCCATTGATAAATTACAAAAAGCAGACTCTTCTTTTGGCTCATAATCTAAACTGATATAAAATGCTATAAAATATCTTCGCTTGTAATTTTGATTGTTTTGTAGCTATTCCATTGACTTACAAATAATCCTGCTACTACCACGGCAATCCCAAATCCTTTCCACAAAGTTAATACTTCGTCTAATATCAACCAGGATAAAATGGCCGTAAATACAGGTATCAGGTTCACAAAAACATTGGTACGGGTTACACCAATTTTGCGAACAGCACCTGCAAACAGCACAAATGCAATAACTGAAGCAAATAATGCCAGCATGAATAATGCCAAAAGCGATTGATTACTAACTTTTATGCTTTGTATAGATGAATAATCGGTCAGAAAAAAAGTAGGGATAAAATAAATTAGCCCAAACAGACTTTGATAAAAAATAACCGACATGTTGTTGTAATAACTAGGAATTTTTTTCAAAATAGTAGCGTATCCGATTGCCGAAAATACTGCCATAAACATTAATGCCACACCCACAGGATTAGCCTTAAAACCTTTACCTTGTTCGTAAATCACAAAAAATACACCTATAAGCGAAAGTAGAATCCCGAGCATCGTTGACCAACCAATGCGTTCGCGCAGAATGATAAAAGCAAACACCGGAGCAAAAAGCGGAATGGTTGAAATAATCACTGCTGCGGGTGTAGATTCAATCCTTGTCAACCCAAAAGTTTCACCAACATAATACAAAAAAGGTTCAAATAGAGCCAGAAAGAGAAACAACTTTAAATCAGTTTTTCGAATTAGTTGAAATCGCCCTGTAATTTTCAGAACTCCCAAAAGCAATGCTGATGCCAGTATTAACCGAAGCGTAATCAACGTCATCGGAGGAAATGATAGAATAGCCACCCTCGTCCAGATAAACGAAAATGACCAAAAAATCATGGAAAGAACAATGGCAATATATATTTTTAGCGATTTAAACATTATTCAACAGTTATCAGTAAACAGTTATCAGTTATCAGTTATCAGTAAACAGTAAGTGGCAAGTGGTAAGCAGATAGTGGCAAGTGGTATGATACAAATGTTTGATAAACATACAATTATAAACTGTATTAACGTTATAAACTTTCAAACTAGTTTACTATTTTCCGTATTTCAGCATGAATTTCTTCCCAAACAGCATCAGTCATTTTAGCTCCAAGCACTTCTACCACATTGCCCGAAACCAATGATCCAATTTCTCCGCAAACTTCAAGTGAATAATCATTAGCCAGTCCATATAAGAATCCGGCAGCATATAAATCACCCGCACCTGTGGTATCTATAGCATTGGCCAATCGGGGTTTAATCTGAACATGCTTGTCACCTGATTTAATATACGAGCCTTCCTTACCCACCTTTACCACCGCAATATCGCAATGATCCGAAATATGGATCAATGCTTCTTTAGGTTCTTTGCCGGTAAAAGCACGTGCTTCTTCTTCGTTTGCAAAAACGATATCTACATATTCATTTACAATTTCATGCAAAAAATCTAAATTTGCTTCAACCACATTATAACTTGCCAGGTCAATAGAAACTTTCAGTCCTGCTTCTTTAGCCATTTTTACAGCGGTACGAATCAAATCATGGTTTTGAACCAAATAACCTTCAATATGGAAAATATGATACCCAACAAACATTTCAGGATTTAAATCTCCGGCTTCAAGTTCGCAGGCAGCCCCGAGGTAAGTACAAAGTGTACGTTCACTATCCGGTGAAACCAACACAATACAGCGTCCGGAAGGCGTTTCGCTTAATAATAATTGTGGTTCAACGCCATTATTTACAGAATCGTTTGTGAAAAATAGCCCAATATCATCCTTTCCTATTTTGCCGACAAATCCGGCATTCATTCCAAGCTTTGTAATACCGTTGATGGTATTTGATGCAGAACCTCCGGTAGCCATTATCTTGTTAAATTCACTTACTGCTGCGCTAATTTGCTCAGACCGCTCGGTATTTATTAATTGCATTCCGCCTTTTGGCAAATTTAAAGACAATAAAATGTTGTCATTGTCAATCTGCAATAAAATGTCTGTCAGGGCATTACCCATCCCTAATACTTTCTTCATAAAAATTAATCCTTATTTTTCTGCAAAGATATTGCATATTTCAATAAAACCTATTACTTTTGCAACGCATTTGAAAAAATGTACAGCAAAAATTCTTCCTTAGCTCAGTTGGTTAGAGCATCTGACTGTTAATCAGAGGGTCCTTGGTTCAAGTCCAAGAGGGAGAGCTGTTAAAAAAGCTAAAACGCAATTAATAAGCGTTTTAGCTTTTTTGTTTTAGGAAATTTGCCCCACATTTGCCCCACCCAAATTTTCGGACTGCCATTAATTGCCATATTTTAATGCAAATGTACATTGTACAATAAATTTCCATCCTAATTTAAGTTAGTCAGGGATAAATGTTGTTGATTTTTATTATAAGTATAAAACAGACAGGGAAGGAAATAAACTCCACTATATAAGGCATAAGGTCAAAGCTAAACGTGGTAACAATGCCAAAATGGAAATAACTATTCCAGAATGTATAATGCCGTTATTTGATAAATATAAGGGTGCAAATAAGCTCTTTTCATTTTCAGATAAAATTTGTTCTGAAAATGGTTTTTTGAAATCAATAGATATGGGATTGAAAGAAGTTGCAACAATTGCTAAGGTAAAAGAAAATATCACTACATATACTTTTCGTCATTCATGGGCAACAATAGCACAAAACGATTGTGGTGCTTCGACAGAATTGGTTGGCTTTGCACTAAACCATGCATCTGCTCATCGTGTTACTGAAGGTTATATCAACAAGGATTTTTCGCCAATTGATAAACTCAATGTCAAAGTAATTGACTTTGTTTTTAAAAATTCGAAAGCTACTGTGTTGGTAGCATAGTACTTATTATCAGATGAATAATTAAAGTACTTTTACTTTTGAATAATTTGAAGCATTCCTTCGGTATAACTGGCTGTTTGTGTGTTGATTTATTTGTGGGAGGATTACAGCCTATAAGTGAAATGGAATGAATGCGTGAATTGTGGAATGAACAGACCGCAAGCACATGGAAATAAAACTCGAATTAATTTTTTACTGCAACAATTGAAAAGGAGGTGGGGAATATTATTGGTCTTTCGGGCAGTGAAGCAGGGCAAAAGCGTTGATTTTGTGCGGCTGGTGATTTTTTTTCAAGAATACCAACTGCACTCAGCATAGCTCAAACAAGTTTGGCTCTGTACTCACTTGCTCGGTATTTGTGGAGCTGCCTGTAATTATCTTACATGCGAAGCCTAACCGCTTTCCTTTTGTTTAGTTCTTAGTATATTCCAAGATATACAGTTAAGGACACCACCTCTTTCAGCAATTTTCTCAGAATTAATTGATAGAACATTCTTTCCTTTAAATAAATCATTTTCGTATTGTTTAACAGCTTTTTCATCATCAGGGATATTAACGTAGGAACAAAAATATTATCACCAATTTGCAGAAAATTCATATTGCAACCGATTGCAGGAGGAAAACCTTAGCTATTTTTCTTTTCAATTTTCAAATAATAAGGAATTTCAATGGTATTCAAATTGTGATTCTTAAATGCTCATTTGAAAGCTGATTGCCAAATTGCACTTTGTCTTGTTTTAGAACAGTCATTAATAAGAACAGTATTTTCATTATAAAAACCCAGTAACTAGTTCAAAACAATTGGGTTACAATGGAAATAAAAACACTTATCCGTTCATTGGGTTGGTGTTTTTCATTTACACCAAGTTCACGCCAGGTTTTGATCAAATTTAATTCAATTTGATTCCAATTGCTATAGAATTAAATCCATAGAAAATTGTATTTACTGAACAATAGTATCAAATGAAACGAACGTTCTTGTCAGTCTAGCCAAACTACACTACTATATCTTTGTATCGATAAAACCAACTGATTTTCAGATATAAAATAATATCATACAAAGCCAAACTATGAATCGATTTAGAAAAATTGCCGCACTCACTTTTTTATTTTACTTGATAATAATATCTTGTTTTTCGAAACCATTAACCAATTCGGGTATTTTGAGTTTTGTTGACAAACAATATCGGTTTGCATTAAAGGAAATTGAAAAAAAACAAACAGAACATAAATGTCTGACAAATAAAATCTTTCCACGATCATTAATGCCTAACGGAGAATTGATGTTAGTTGCTCCCGAGGACTGGACAAGCGGGTTTTTCCCAGGTTCGTTGTGGTATTTGTACGAAAACACGAATGACCTTTTTTGGAAACGACAAGCAATTAAATATACCGAAATCCTCGAAAGCCAGCAATTCAACACAGGAAATCATGATGTTGGATTTATGATGTATTGTAGTTATGGCAATGGTTACCGACTTACTAAATCAGCTCATTACAAAGAAGTATTAATTCAATCGGCAACGTCCTTGTGTAAACGATTTAATCCTAAGGTGGGTTGTATCCGTTCATGGGATTTTAATAAAGAAAAGTGGCAATATCCGGTAATAATAGACAATATGATGAATCTAGAATTGCTTTTTTGGGCGTTTCATGAAACAAAGGATTCTTCATTTTACAAAATAGCAGTCAGTCACGCCGATAAAACATTACGGAACCATTTCAGAGATAATGGAAGTTGTTATCATGTGATTGATTATGATAGCATTACCGGAAATGCCAGACTGAAAATGACCTATCAGGGTTACAGTGATGAATCTTCGTGGGCGAGGGGACAAGCATGGGCATTATATGGGTTCACCTTTATGTATAGAGAAACAGGGGATAAAAAATATTTGGATCAGACGGAGAAGATTGCCAATTTTATTTTCAATAATAAAAATATGCCCACAGATCTCGTTCCGTTTTGGGACTTTGACGCACCTAAAATACCTAATGTTCCCAAAGATGCTTCGGCAGCATCGGTAATGGCATCGGCACTTTTAGAATTAGCAACTTTAGATCAGAGTAATACATTAAAGTATAATCTGTTGGCAAATAAAATTCTTCTAAGTTTAGAAAAGGATTACAAGTCGAAATTAGGTGAAAACAGGGGTTTTTTATTAAAACAAAGTACCGGTTTTTTGCCTTGGGGTGCTGAGATTAATGTGCCGCTTAATTATGCCGACTATTATTTTATGGAGGCGTTAACAAGACAGAAAAACAATACAAAGAAATAATCACAAAGTCATTAAAGGATATAATACTAAAAATGAAAAGGATTACAATCATATTATTCTCTTTTTGTGCATTTACTTTTATTGTAAAAGCAAGCTATCCACAAACTTTACCCATTGATTACAGCCAGTTTTTTAATGCAACTGCAATGGGTGCCGATTCGTTAGTAAAAGCCACATATACAAATACAAGTGCCGCAATTTTGGCAAATCAATGGAATAATCTTGTATTGGGAACTTCACTTGTTGAAAATAGCGCACTGAGTTATTCCACTTATTGCGACAATAATTTTGGAAAATCAGTGGTGGTGAGTGGAAACAGACGTTACGGAAGCTATAGTCTCACTAACGGTTCGGAATATACTGGAAAACCGTTTTATCTCAGCGCATTGATTAATTTCTCGGCCATCAGGAATAATGATGCCTTTCTATTTTTTAGCAGAGATGTGTATGGCAACTACCTTCGTTGGAGAGTGACCACATTAACTAATGGCACAACGGGTTTTAATTTAGGTGTGCAACAAAATACTGAAACTGCTGTAACTAATGTGACACCAACTTTATTGAAATTTGGTGAGACGTATTTAATTGTATTGAAAGTTACACCAGCACTTTCTGGCACTGAATCCTTTTCGCTGTATATAAATCCTGTAATTGGGGGCGCAGAACCAACAACTCCAGAAGCTACGCTTTCATTGGCTTTTGCGTTATCAAAAATACAAGCCATTACATTGCGTGCTACACCAACAGGCAAAATTGCTGGTCTTCGTTTTAGCGACAATTGGGCAGATGCAGTAAAAGTAGGACTTCCAAAAATCACTACACCAACTGTTGGCTCAGCTACCTTAATTACCGAAACAAGTTTTACCGCCAATTGGATACCCGTGGCCAATGCAATAGGTTATATTGTAAAACTATATCAAGGAACAAGCTTAGTTAGTTCTACCACTGTAACCGGGCAAAGCACTTCTAGTCTGGTCATTAGCGGTTTGACCGGAAGTATGATTTATACGTATAAGATAGTGGCAAAAGGGGATGGAATTGTCAACGATGATTCTAATTTGTCTGCTTCCTCTGCCAATATAACAACTTTAGCACCAATTTCGGTAAGTTACATCAAAACTGATTTTGGTGATGGCACTTGGGGAACAGCTGCCACTTCATATCTGACTTACGGTACCTATCCTACCGCTATCATCAATGGATTTAATATTATAAAGGGCTATCTTTATAAAAGTACAGCAACCTGTCCAACAGGAGAAATACATACCAACAGATTTATTATTGGTGGAAGTTCAGAAGCTGCCCTGGTTGAGTTTCCATTACTGGAAACTGTAGGTGAGATTGAAATTCATGCTGCAACCGGCACTACCGGAAGTTCATTCCGATTGGAAGAACTAGTAGGAAGTGTGTGGCAAATCATTGGCACCTATATTACCCGAAACACACCCGATAGTGTTTATACCATTCCATTGTTACGCAGCTCGGCAACAAAACTTCGGATTGCCAATAATACAGGGAGCTCCCTTAGTATTTACAAAATATTTACACGCACCTTACAACAATCGTCAGAAGTGACTCTTAGAAGTTCATCACCGGTAGAGGGCGAACTTGCATATTCCAATATTCAGAAAACAATAACGCTTACTTTCAATAGAAACATACAAACCGCCACGGGAACCATTCTGCTCAATGCGGTTTCTATTCAGCTGGGCAGTTGCACTATTTTGGCCAATGTGGTCACCATTCCGGTAGCGATGATTCCAAGCAATACCATTAATGCAACCCAAACTCTGACTGTTTCTGCAGGTGCATTTGCTGAAATTGGAAATGCCACCAATCTCTCGAAAGCCATTACGCTCAATTTTCAAACCATGAAAATAGTTGGTTATCCTTCTAATTACAGTGCTTTGTTGGATGTGAACTACAAAACCGTGAACAGTACCAACTGCCGCATGGATATTTATTATCCCACCAATGCAACGACCCCGGCACCTATCATAATGGGCATTCATGGTGGTGCATGGGTTGGTGGTTTCAAAGAAGGTGCAAGTGCTTTCGGAAGCTATTTTGCCAAAGGTTACGCCATTGCACGCATCGAATACCGAATGACCGGTGAGGCGTTGGCCCCTGCAGCAGTTGAAGATGTGCGCGGAGCATTGCTTTATGTACTGAATCATGCTCAAACCTTGAATATTGATAAGAACAAGATTATATTGCAAGGCACGTCGGCTGGTGCACATTTGGCTTTGATGGCTGCTTATTTGCAAAACAACAAAATGTTCGACAATGATTGTCCGCCCTATAACGGCGATATTAAAGTGCTTGCTGTTACAGCCCGCTCTGCACCCTGCGACATGGTTAATTTGATGTATTATGGTGGTTGGGTGAATTGGTTGGGTACTTATACCACCAATATGGACTTTGTTCGGACGGTATCACCCATTACGTATGTAACAGCCAGTTCACCGGCTACTTATCTTGTACACGGAGATGCCGATGCATCCATTTACTACAGCCAGTCGGTGGCACTTGCGGCAGCTTTGGAAACTGCGGGAGCAAAATATAAATTCACCACCA
Organism: uncultured Bacteroidales bacterium; assembly: GCA_903830915.1. Taxonomy (GTDB): domain Bacteria; phylum Bacteroidota; class Bacteroidia; order Bacteroidales; family Paludibacteraceae; genus Paludibacter. The sequence goes on along the minus strand of CAIKVR010000375.1, from coordinate 47,400 downwards.
TTCCTGGCTATGGACATAATGGTTTTGGACCCTATGAGACACAAGTTACTACCGAAACCGATGCTTTTATTGAAGAAGCACTTGCTAATGCAACCGATGTAAAAGAAATATTGATAGGAACTAATGCCGGAATTAAGATAAACGGTAACAACATAAATATTGAAACTTCTGAAAAAACAGAGACAAAAGTATTTGATTGTATGGGCAGGTTGATAATTAGTACACAAAATAAATCTTTTAATATCCCTCAAAATGGATTGTATATTGTAAAAGTAAAGAGTACTAGGCAAGATGCAGTGTTCAAAGTATTGACAAAATAAACCAATTCACCTCTCACAAAGATAAGTTGTGAATCTCATTTGATTTTAGATTAGTTCAACAGTTTATTATATAATTTAATAGTAAAACTGAAATGATATGTTTCGTTTTTTTGAAACTTATATAACGATTACAAATAGTGTGAATTATGTAAATTATTTTATAAATTATGTAATACTGTTTGTATGTATAATAATAAACTTTACACTCTAATACTTTGCATAAAAAAAAACTCAATAAAATGAAATAGAAATCACTTAAATTAACGGCAGCATTCGCTTTGTTTGCAGCTGAAAGAAAATTTGCAACAGGTTAAAAAAAATAATATAACTCATCGATTCATCTTCATTATAAATAGAATAATAAACTTAAAATTTCATTTTAAATCAACATTTTTAAAATTTTACTCTTATGAAAAAAATTACATTATTATTGGCACTATTCGCTTTTGCGTTAGTGGCAAAAGCAATTTATCCGCAAACATTGCCGATTGATTACAGTCAGTTTTTTGCTGCCAGTGCATTGGGAACAAATCCTGCTTTGGAAAAAGGAGTTTATGCAACAACTGGAGATGCCATTTTGGCAAATCAATGGAACTTGGGCACTAGTTATACTACAGGTAGCAATCCTATTGTTGAAGCTAATACGTTGAATTATTCAAACTACATTGATAACAATGTAGGGAAAGCCATAATACTCGGGAATTGTACAAATCGTATCTCGGTTTACAGTCTAACAGCAGGCACGGAATACACTGGGACGAATTTTTATGTTAGTGTATTAGTGAATATCACTTCCCCTGCTACTGATTACATTGTAAGTTTTTCTAAGGATCATACAGGTAATGTCCAACGAGGTAAAATTATGGTTACTACTGACGGTTCAGGTGGATATTATTTAGGACTTAAGTATAATAGTGAAACTACTACTAATTCACCTACACACTTCACTTTAGGTCAGACCTATTTGCTTGTATTGAAAATTAATCCAACTTCAACAGGAACAGAAACTGTTTCGTTATTTGTAAATCCGACTATTGGCGAAACAGAACCTAGTCCAACGATTACAATTGCTACAGCGCTTAAAGATCTTGGTAGTATTCATGCAATAGCTATTAAACAACATTATCAACTTGGAAAAATTGCCGGTCTTCGCATCTGCGATAATTGGACGGACGCAGTAAAACCTGTTCCTGCACCAACCATTACGTCATTTACTCCAACTAGCGCAGTTTCTGGCACAACAGTAACCATCACAGGTACAAATTTCACTGGTGCTACGGCAGTTAGCTTTGGCGGGATATCTGCCACATCATATAGCGTGGCCAGTGCTACTTCAATTACAGCTGTCGTTGCTTCGGGAACTTCAGGAAGTGTAAGTGTAACAACTCCGGGAGGGGTGATTACAAAAACTGGATTTTCCGGGGTAATTGACTATAATTCTTTTTTTGCTGCAGGAGCAATTAATCCAAATGGTACTGATTTGGTAAGAACTACTTATGCTGTATATTCAGACCCAATCCAGGCAAATCAATGGACAAATCTTGGCACTGGATTAGTATCTCCTACTATAGAAAACAGTACACTAAGTTACTCAAATTATATAGATAATGGCTTAGGAAAGCAAATTGTAACTGCTGGAGCCGCTAAATACGGTACATATAGCTTGACTTCAGGTTCAGAATATACCGGAAAGCCATATTATCTGAGTGCTTTGATTAATTTCTCAGCCTTTGGGTCTGTCGCATTCTTTCAGTTTAGTAGAGATTATGCAGGTAATTTTAGTAGATGGAAACTTTGGGCTGTTGCCAATGGGACTGGTTATAATTTAGGATTGCAACTAGCAAGTGAAGCCAACACAATGGGAACAACAGTACTAAATAAAAATCAAACTTATTTGGTAGTTTTGAAGATTACACCGGCAGCTTCTGGAAACGAGTCCCTTACTATGTTTGTAAACCCAGTTATTGGTGGAACAGAGGGAGCTACAGCTGTTGAAGCTACACTTACAGCACCCTTTGCTTTGGGAAAAATTCAATCACTTGTTTTTCGCACGGCACCAACTGGCAAAATTGGAGGAATTCGTTTTAGCGACACTTGGGCTGAAGTGGTTAAAGGTTTATTTACAACGGTTTCGACAGCTCAAAATTCGAGTGATTTAAGTTTGACAGCATCCAGTGTTGTAACCGTGGCATCAGGAGGAGTATTGACAATTAATGGCGATGCAACCGTTTACAGTATTAGCATTGCCCGTGGCGGAAAAGTAACAAATAATTCGGGCAGTACGCTTACTGCTACAAACTTTAGCATAAATAGCGATGCATCGGGTACAGGTACCTATGTTGATAACGGAACTACCAATATAACCGGAATTGCCAGCGTTCAACAATACATGACAGCAGGAAGAAACTGGTATATTTCAAGTCCGGTAGCTTCGGCATCGAGCAGCATTTTACCTGCAGGTACACTTTGGAAATATAACGAACCGAATACGGGTGTAACCGGAAATCCTGGAAGTGCAATTTGGGATTATGTTTCAACACCTGAAACGATGGGTGTAATGACCGGATATATTTTTAAACCAACAAGTACTGCTACTGTTACATTTAACGGAGGAGCATTGAATACGGGCGACAAAACAATAACAGTTTATCGAACCGAAAATGGACAAGCAAAACGAGGATTTAATCTGGTTGGAAATCCATATCCTTCGTATATAAACTGGATGTCGGCCATTGATGTGAATAACACAGGAACAACAAACTTGTTGACATCGATTTGGTATCGTACTCAAAATACAGCATCAACACCCGGTTATGTTTTTGATACATATAACGAAACAGGAGGCGTTGGAACAAATAACAATCAAATAGGAGCAGTTACAGGCTTAATTCCACCAATGCAATCATTTTGGGTAAGAGTAAAATCAACAGGCAGTAATACTTCAGGTACACTTAAATTTAGTAATTTAATGCGTGCACACAAAGATGTAAGTACAAATAATTTCAGAGCTCCTTCAGCAAAGAATGCCACACAACAGGTTTTACGGTTGCAGATTTCAAACGGAACGAATAATGACGAAACAATCATTTTATTCAATTCGGGTGCATCGAACAGTTACGATGATTTTGATTCACCTAAAATGACCAATGGCAGTGCTTCAATGCCCGAGATTTACACATTGCTTGGAACTGAACAGATGGTTGTTAATGGTATGAGCAGTATAAGCTACAATACTGAATTACCGATTGGATTTACAACCGGACAGTCAAACTCATTTACAATTAAAGCAAGTGAATTCAAAAATTTTGAACCGGAAACTGAAATTATTCTGAAAGATTATCAGAATCCTGCTAATTTGGTTGAATGGAACTTAACTGATGGGAGTGCTTATACATTTGCATCGGATGTTGCGGCAACTTCCAATCGGTTTACCCTTATGTTTAAATCGCCTTCGATTACTACAAGTATGAATTCAACAGATAGTAATTTTGACAAAATATCGGTTTCACAAAATGGAAACAATCAGATAATTGTCAATTACAACGGAAATTTGAATTCTCAAAATACGGTTTCAGTTTACAATGCCATAGGACAAAAACTAGCCACAAAACAACTGAAAAGTACTATTACTGAATTTGACAACACCTTTGTTCCCGGAGTATATTTGGTAACAGTTGTAAATGCCGGTAAGACTGCAACAAAAAGAGTAATTATTGATTGATTATTTAAAATAAATACCTTAACAATGATTTGTTTACGCCTTTAAGTACCACCAATTCCAACATGGGAGTTGGTGGGAATAAGGAAATCCTAAGAATTATGAAATTAAACATAAAATCAAACAGCATGAAAACAATAAAACAAGGATATATAACTCCACAGATTGAACGTGTTGAACTGGATAATGAAATATCACTACAGCTTGAGTCAACACCTCCACAGGCACCTGGTGAAGCAAGAATAAATGTTCCCGAATACTTCCATACAGATCCGTTTAAAACAATGATAGGCTAAGAAAACGGAAACAAAATAAAAACACATTATTCACCTTTAGATTATTGTTTCATGAAAAAATTAATATTTTTATTTGCGCTTTGTGTAGTTACTTTAGTTGCTAAAGCACAGTATCCACAAACTTTGCCCATTGATTACAAATCATTTTTCGCCCCTTCGGCAATCGGACCTGATTCGTTGATAAAAGCAATTTATGAGATTCCATTGAAATCTCCTATTCTTGCCAATCAATGGAACAATCTCGCTTCAGGGTCTGCCGCAGTTGTACCCAATACATTGACTTATACGAGTTATTGTGATAATAATATGGGAAAAGCTGTTGTAACTGAATCATCCAGAAAATATGCTGTTTACAGTCTTACCAAGGGTTCGGAATATTCAGGAAAGGCATTTTATCTGAGTGCTTTGATTAACTTGTCATCCATAAGGAATGCTGATTTTATTCTTACTTTTTCAAAAGATTACTGGGGCAACTACCTGAGAGGAAAACTCTACCCAATGACCAACGGAAAGGGTTATAGCTTGGGAGTGCAGAGTAATGCTGAACCTATTGTAACCGGAGCAACTATTCTAAATAAAAACCAGACCTATTTGGTTGTGCTGAAAATTACACCATCTACATCAGGGGCAGAATCTCTTTCAGTATTCGTAAATCCAAGCATTGGTGCTACAGAGCCAACCACTGCCGAAGCCACCACTTCCACAGAAACGCCGATTTTGAGGCAAATTCAAGCTATCGTTTTACGTGCCACTGCGAGAGGAAAAATTGCCGGTCTTCGCTTTAGTGACAAATGGGCTGATGTGGTAAAATAGTTCATAATATATTATTTCTTAACAGGGGGCTAAAATTTTTTGTTAAGAAATCTGAATTGACATTCTTACAAATTATTTACTTTTTAAATAAACATTCTTTAAAAATTACTTTTCATGAAAAAACTTACATTATTATTAGCCCTTTGTGGGTTGACTTTAGTGGCAAAAGCCACTTACCCACAAACATTGCCTATTGACTACAACCAGTTTTTTGCCCCTACGGCAATAAACGCTAACGGTACCGATTTGGTACGGGATGTATATCCCAATCAAACGCCAACGCCAGTACCTGCTACAACCATTATGGCAAATGAATGGACAGCGCAATATGCTGCTACACCACTAGTTTCTCCTTTGGTTGAACCTAGTACATTAAGTTACTCAAACTATATTGACAATAATGCTGGAAAGGCAGTGGTATTTCCATTGGTAACGCCAACCAGAAATAGTGCCTACTATCCATTGACATCTTCCGCTACTGCATACACAGGAAAATCATTTTATCTGAGTGCGCTGATAAATATGTCATCCTTCAGGACAGGAGATGCTTTTCTGTTTTTCGGGAATACTGTTTTGGGTAATTATGTGCGAGGAAGAGTGCATGCAATGACGAACGGAACAGGTTACTCACTTGGAGTGCTTTTTAATACCGAATCTGCTGAAACAGCTGTGAATGGGAGCACTTTACTAAATTTGAATCAAACTTATTTAATAGTTGTGAAAATAACTCCAGTTGCTACCGGAACAGAAACCCTTTCGGTTTTTGTAAATCCAGTTCTTGGCGGTGCTGAACCGGCAACTCCTGAAGCCACAACATCAGTTGCAACCTCAGCTTTGAAAAATATTGATGGAATATCTTTACGTGCTACTTTTACGGGTAAAATGTCTGGTCTTCGCTTTAGTGACAATTGGGAGGACGTTGTAAAAGTTTATGTTCCAAAACTATCGGTGCCAGTTGTTCAGGATGCTAGTAATGTTACTGCCACGGGGTTTACCGCCCATTGGACACCCGTAGCAAATGCAACAGCTTACGATGTGGATGTATATTTAGGAACAAACTTGTATAGTACTTCCACTGTTAGCGGTCAAGCTTCTTCAAGTTTGGATATTTCGGCATTGCCTTCGGGTTTGCTTTATAACTTCAAAGTGCAGGCAAAAGGAGATGGAATTAATTTTGCCAACTCTGATCCATCTGCAATTATAAACGTTCAAACCTTAGGTGCAATAGCTGCCATCAATACAAACTTTGGAGATGGATCTTGGGGTGTTACAACTGACAGAACTGCAACCCCATGGTCGGAAAATGGATTTATAGTGGCAAGCGGGACATTAAAATCGGGAACGTATTTAGGGCCTAATGGCGAATCGCATACAAATGCCATTCAATTACTTGCACTTAACTCCTCAACGCCATTGGTAGTTGGAATGGTGGATTTTCCTACTTTAAATAGTGTTGAAAAAGTTGAGATTCATGCCTTTTCAGGTTCAGCCACAACCAGAAAAATGCTATTAAAAGAATTGGTGGGCACTACATGGACGACTGTCACTACTTTTACCATTGCTGCTGCAGCGGGTATAGAAGAGATTTTTAGCTATTCAATACCTTTGTCTGTTCCTGCAAAATTCAGAATTGAAACGGGTAGTTATTCTGTATTATCTATTACACAGATAATTACTACTCCCAAACTTACTGCTTTAAACGAACTAAATGTATCAAGCACTTTATCTGTTATTGGCAATACAATTATTGCTTCCGAGGTAGGAAATATGGAGGTGTACAACTTGCTAGGAACTAAATTATTACAGGCAAAAGAAGTAAGTAAATTGAATACCAATTTAACGAATGGACTATACGTTGTGCGTTTCACCAATCATAATGGACAAAGTACTACCAAAAAACTTATTTTTTCGACAAGATAATTAGTTGAAAATTTTGTAAATGCAAGCGGTAAATACTACCGTTTGCTTTTTGAACAATTCTATCAAATAAAACGAACTTTTCTATCACTTTCTGCAAAATTTTCGAATATATCTTTGCATAAAAGAATAAGATACAAGAAGATTCATGATGTTTTAAAAAATAAATATCAGATAAATATGAATAAATGCACAAACTTTTAATTACAACAAATAAATAAACAAAAAAACATTCACATGAAAAAAATTACATTATTATTAGCTCTTTGTGGGTTGACTTTGGCGGCAAAAGCAATTTATCCACAAACCTTGCCCATTGATTATAGCCAGTTTTTTGCTGCATCGGCTATAAACGTTAACGGTACCGATTTGGTACGAGATGTATATCCTAATCAAACACCAGCTCCATCGCCTGCAACACCCATTCTACCAAATGAATGGACTTTTCAATATGCAGTAACACCATTGGTATCTCCAACAGTTGAAGCCAGTACATTAAGTTATTCAAACTACATTGACAATAACCTTGGAAAGAATATTGTGTTTTCACCAGCAACACCAACCAGAAATAACGCTTACTATCCGCTAACATCTTTAAATACTGCTTACACAGGGAAACCATTTTATCTGAGCACATTGATAAATATGTCATCCTTTAGAAGTGCTGATCCTTTTCTTATGTTTGGCAGTCAAATTCTAGGTACTTTTCAACGAGGGAAAGTTCAAGTAGTAACAAATGGTGCGGGTTTTTCGCTAGGTGTTCAATTTAATACTGAAACCGCTGTGAATGGTACTACATTGCTTAATAAAAATACAACTTATTTAGTTGTTGCAAAAATTTCTCCAGCTGCTGCTGGAGGTACCGAAATAATTTCGGTGTTTGTAAATCCTGTTATTGGTGGCACAGAGCCAGTAACTCCTGAAGCTACTACATCAATCACTCCATCACAGTTGTTATATATAAAAGGGATAAACATACGTGCCACGTTTACTGGTAAAATGGCAGGAATGCGTTTTAGCGATAATTGGGCAGATGTTGTTAAACCTTATGTTACAAAGCTTACTGCCCCGGCAGTTCAGGATGCAGATGGTATTTCCGCCACAGGTTTCACAGCTCATTGGACACCGGATGCTAATGCAGTCGGTTATGATGTAAATGTATATTTGGGTTCAAATTTGGTAAGTACAACCAATGCTGTAGGTCAAGGCACTGCAAGTCTGGCTATTACCGGTTTACCTTCCGGCCTTATTTATAACTATAAAGTAATATCAAAAGGTAACGGAACTACTTTTAGTGATTCAGATCCTTCAATACCTGCAAAAGAAGTAATTTCTACAAATACTGATAACAAAGCTACCATTAGAACGGATTTAGGTGATGGAACCTGGGGAACAGTACTAAATGGTTCAACAGAATTTCCATATCCTATAGCTGGTGTATTCCCGAGTTCGTCGGCAAATGGATTTGATTTGGTAAAGGGTTATATTCGTGGAGTGGGCAATAATGGTCCAAAAGCGGAAGTGCATGTAAACAATATATCGTTAGATTACTCCACTTATGGCAGCATGTTGGCTTTCCCAACCGTAAATAGTGTGGAGCAAATTGAAATTCATGCTAAGTCCAGTTCTGATAATAAAGGTTTTGTTGTAAAGGAATTTGTTGGAAATGGTTGGGCTGTTGTTGGAAATTATAGTACAATGAATTCTGTAGAAGGTATTTTTGTAATTTCAATATCGAGAACTGTACCTACAAAATTCAGGATTGAAAATAGCTTTACCAGCGGACTTTCAGTATATCAGGTCATTACCCGGACTACTAATCCGGCAACACTTCCTGCACCAACTGTTGGAACTGCTTCTGCTATAACTACAACTGGTTTTACTGCCAATTGGACACAAGTTCCAAATGCTTCAGGTGGTTATGTTGTAAGAGTTTCTGATGCCGCATTAGTTGTTCGGAAAGTTATAACTGTTACGGGTCAAACTACCGAAAGTGTTGCCGTAACAGGTTTAATAACCAATAGTCCTTACACCTACAAGGTATCGGCAATCGGTGATGGAGATATTGCTTTTTCCGATTCGTATCAATCAGTTGCTTCTGCTTCGGTAACACCAAGTAATACTACAGCTTTAGATAACCAAACCGTAGCAAGTTCTTTGACAGTTATAGGAAGAAACATTTTCAGCTCTGAAAAAGGGGAAATAAGTGTTTTCAACCTTCAGGGAAAACAAGTGTTAAACGCAAAAGATGTGAGTAGTTTGAAAACTGATTTAGTATCAGGTTTATATATCGTTCGTTTCACGAATGAAAAAGGACAAACTACAAATCAAAAAATCGCATTTTAAATAAGAAGTAATTTTAAGTCCACTGTATAAAGTATTTTCGGTTCTCTAAAGAAATGAATTTTAACTTTATTCAGTGGACTTATTTGTACCAATGCTCAAAATGAAAAAATCGACACTGATATTTATCTTCATTTGCTTTGTATTTACAGCTTCTAAAGCACAAGCATTGACCGATATTGAAACTGTAAGATCAAGATTTTACGCGGAATATTTATCAGCAAGCCATAGTACTGCAACTTCTACCAGAACTTCGCAAGATGCATCTGGCAAATGGCAGGATCTGGATTATGTGAAAGATTTTCCAACCGCCCATTTGGATAGATTGCTAAAAATGGCTGCTTCCTATCAGTCATCAAAAAATGCTGAATATCAATCTCCTGCTATGCTGGAGGCAATATCTCGGGGGCTTGATTTTTGGTTTAAAAGCAAAAAGGGCTTAAGCTCAAATTGGTGGGTGATGGATATTGGACAGCAAATTCCGCTGCAAAAAATCCTGATTTTGATGCAGGGATTTATTTCCAACGATTTGATTCTAACAGGAACTACCTATTTATCGACCATGCGACCAACATCGCGTTGGGTGGAAGGTCAGAATCTGGTTTGGATCATGGGTCAGAAATTGCATAGAGGTGTTTTGTTGAGAGATTCTGCTGATATGAGAAGTGCACTTGACAGTATTCAAATGCAGCTTGAAATTGTGAAATACAGTGGAAAAATACAAAAAGGCGATGGCAGCTTTGGGGTTGGTATCCAGGAAGATTACAGCTTTTTTCAACATGGTGCCCAGTTCTACAACTGCGGTTATGGACGCACATTTTTGCAGGATCAAATTTCGTATGCTATGATGGTGAGAGGAACCTGTTTTGCACTGACACCACAACGATTGGATGTTTTGTCAAACTACTTCCTTACTACCTGTAAGTTGTACCGCAATTCATTGTTTCACGACCCTGCCGAAGGTAGAGGCATAGCCATTGATGGAGGTACAAAGAATTATATGGTACCATTATTAACGATGATTTCTATCTTAAATCCACAAAAAAAGAGTGAATGTCAGGCTTTATTGGATCATTTTGCCGGAACTGGCGCCTCTTCCAGTTTTCAGGGAAATACCTATTTTTGGAATGGCGATTTTATGGTTCAGCAGCGCAATGCCTATTATGCATCGGTGAGAATGTGCTCCGATCGTACTGTTGGCACCGAAAGCTTTAGTGGCGATAACCGAAATGGTTATTGGAATCCGTTTGGTATTCAATTTATTACCCGAAATGGTACCGAATATTCCAGTATTTTCCCACTTTGGAAATGGTCGCATGTACCGGGCGTAACTTGTCCGGACACAGTTCCTCGGTTTACAGCCCAGAATCAAAGTCAAACCGAGAAGTTTGTAGGTGGTGTGTCCGATGGAAAATATGGCATGTCAGTTTTGACAATGAATAAATTCAACACAAAAGCAAAAAAAGCCTGGTTTTTCTTCGATAAAGAAATTGTTGCGTTGGGAACTGGAATTGCTTCCACTGCAAAACAAGAAGTGAACACCACATTGAACCAATGCTACCTGGTTGGAGATGTGATGGTGGATGGAAAAGTATTGGAGTCGGGCAGTGAGTCTAAGCTCCAGAACATCAAATGGGTATTGCACGATAAAATTGGATATGTATTTCCTGATAAATATGATATTAGCATAAGAAATATGGAAGAAACCGGAAGTTGGAGCGATATTGGGCAAGGTTCTGACAAAAAATTTACTTCCGGTGTATTTTCTCTTTGGCTAAGTCATGGCGTGAAGCCGACCAACGAAAGCTATCAATACATAATTGTGCCTGACATTGAGAAAAATGAGTTGGTCAAATATGTGTCGAAATTACCTGTTCAGTTCATTCAAAATGACTCTAACTTACAAGCGGTTCGTCACAATGAATTGGGCATTACGCAAATAGCATTTTATCAAAAAGGAAAAGTTACAACCAAATTATATACAGTGGATGTTGATCAGCCTTGTTTGCTCATGATAAAGGAAACAAAAAGCGGTTTGTCCATTTCAGCGTCCAATCCCGATTGGTCAAATAAAATGCTGAATGTTAATATTATGCGAAAAAATGCAGCAGAAAAATCTAGTATTTCTTTTACATTTACGTCAAGTAGTGCCGGTGGGGCAACGCAAACTAAAATGCTAGATTTAAAATAAAACATTAAAGTTTATTCTGTTATTCATCTGAATATCATTTATTGCAATGAAAAAACTCTTGTACGGCATTGCAGGCAGTTGTTTGGCGAGCAGTTGTTTGGCACAAAGACCCAACATAGTGTATATATTTACCGATCAGCAAACGGCTTCGGTCATGAGTTGTGCAGGAAATACAGATCTTAATACCCCGAATATTGACCTATTGGCTACAGAGGGAATTCGGTTCACAAATGCCTACTGTGCCAGCCCTTTGAGTACGCCATCACGGGCTAGTATGTTTACAGGAATACCCTCGGGCTATACTCAAATGATGGTCAATGAGTCACAAATTGCAAAGGAGATTCGCCCAAATACGCTCGGAAATCTTCTGAAAAATGCAGGTTATGAATGCGCTTATGCTGGCAAATGGCATTTGCCGACGGCAAGCATGGAGTCAGACGAATGGGGATTCAGGGTACTGCACAAATTCAACGATAGTGGATTGGCTGACGCTTGTTCGGGGTTTCTTGCAGAAAAACACCTTACTCCTTTTTTTATGGTTGCCTCTTTTAATAATCCACATAACATTTGCGAGTATGCAAGGGGTGAAAAATTGCCAAACACAAAACTCAAACCTTCGCCGTTGGCCGAGTGTCCAAATATACCATTTAACTATGCAATTGCGCCTTATGAGCCCAGCGCCATTCGTTTGGAACAAACAACTAACAAAAGCCTATTGTACCCCACGACCAATTTTACAGCGGACGAATGGAGGCTTTATCGCGATGCTTATTACAGATTGGTAGAGCAGGTTGATGGCGAAATAGGAAAAATTATTTCAGCATTGAAAACAAACAATTTGCTGGACAATACAATCATTGTTTTTTCGAGTGATCATGGCGATGGACTCGGAGCACACCATTGGAATCAGAAATCGGTTTTGTATGAAGAAGTGCTAAATGTACCCCTTATTATACGACTCCCGAAAGCAAAAAATGCCGGACAAGTAAAGGGACAACTCGTGAATAGCTGCATTGATTTTTTCGCTACAATATGCGACTATTCAGAAGTCAAATTGCCCATACTTTGCCATGGTAAAAGCCTTCGTTCGGTTTTGGAAAACAACGGAGACAGCACTGAGCTTCATCCCTTCATTGTTTCGGAAACCATGTTCGACAGGGGAGTAACTAATGGGTGGATGCTTCGAACGCCAAAATTCAAATATATCCTTTATGACAGAGGGGAACAGCGCGAGCAACTTTTCAACATCAAAAATGATCCGGGAGAAATGATTAATTTGGCTGTTGAGAAAAAATATTCAGGACAGCTTCAACAATACAAACTTTGGTTGGAAGATTGGAAGAAAACGAATAAAACTGAATTTATAACATCTACTCAAAAAAAATAGGATAAGCTCACTACAAAATAGAATTTAGTATTATGAAAACACAAAGCTCAAAACCCAAATTTCTTTTTTTGAAAAAAATACTTCTTATTTTAATTATCTTTTTAATGGGCTCTGTCAAGGTCTCTGCCATAGACGAAATGGCGGAACTTTATAGCCGGCTTTATACAAAATATTACGATGGTACAAAAGGTGATGTCACTTTAGTAACTTCCCAACTGAGCACTGGTCGTTGGTCGGATATTGATTACGCCGACAAGAGCGGAACCAATTGGGATCCGGTAAATCATTTGACACGTGTTAAATTTATGTCAAAGTCTTATTGTGAACAAACCGACAAGAGTTCATCCCTTTCCGTAAGTCTTTTGGCAGGCATTGAAAAAGGACTGAACGTATGGTTTACGGGTGGATTCACATCAGTCAATTGGTGGTATCAGGATATTGGTCAACAACTTGAGATTGGACCCATTTTGGCATTGATGAAGAATTATCTTCAACCTGCCACTATGACTTCTGCTTGTGGGTATTTGACAGTGAACATCACTTCATCTTCTTGTACTGGAGCCAACTTGGTTTGGGAAGCTTCCGGCTTACTTATTCGTGGTACGGTACAGAATAATCCAAACGATATTAGCACTGGTATAAAGTATATTCAGTCTACTATCATTATTTCTTCAAAAGGAAATAATGGAATACAGTCGGATAATGCTTTTTTGTTTCATGGTCAACAGATTTACAATGGTGGTTATGGGGAGTCGTTTATTGGCGATATATCAAGCTGGATGTATTTAATGCGGGGATTAAGTATGGGATTCTCCGCTACCTATATAGGGATTATACGGAATTTAGCTCTTGACGGCAATCAGTGGTTGATTCGGCGAGGACAATATGATTTTGGAGTCACCGGTCGAGACATTAGTAGAAGTGCTGCTATTTCAAGTTCAAGCTTGAAGGCCTATTTGACCAATATGATTGGAGTTGACCCTGCTTTTTCTGTTGATTATCAAAACTTGATAAACCATATTAATGGCACAAAAGATGATGTTTTGACCAGGAATAAAATGTTTTACACAGCTGATTATATGGCTCATCGAAGAGCTAAATATCATTTATCTGTCAAAATGTGTTCTGCCCGTACACAAGGAACTGAGAGTATTAATGGCGAGAATCTGAAGGGTTTTTGGTTGCCTTTTGGGGCAACTTGTTTGATGAAGGATGCCAGTGAATTTTCAAGCATTTTCCCATTGTGGGACTGGACCCGTATACCAGGCACTACGGCTACCCAAGAAACGCCCACGTTTAGTGAATCCACCCAGACCACGACTTTTGTTGGCGGGGTGAGCAATGGGCAGTGCGGTGTGGCAGCAATGGATTTAAGCAAACAGAGCCTTACTGCCAAAAAATCGTGGTTTATGTTCGATAACGAAACGGTTTGTTTGGGCGCTGGAATTACTTCTACCAATGCCAATAATGTAAACACCACCCTAGCACAAAGTCTGCTTCATGGAACTGTAACTGTTGACGGTACAGCTATTTCCACAGTAACAGATATGGCTTATACCGCTGTAAAATGGGTGTTTCACGACAATGTTAGTTATGTTTTCCCCCAAGCCACCAATATTAAAGTGTCTAATTCTGCCCGTACAAATATGTGGTCGATTCTAAACACGTCGCAACCTACCACTCCTGTTACGAATTCAGTATTCAATGTGTGGATGTCTCATGGTATCAAACCTGCCAATGCCTCATATTCCTATATTATCGTGCCAGACATAGTTTTGGCGGATGTTCCAGGTTATTCCAACAACCTGCCTATTAAAATTCTGAGCAACACAAGCAGCTTACAGGCAGTTACACAGAGCGTTCAAAAACTAACGGGAGCTGTGTTTTATGTTATAGGTAACTTGGTGATTGATGCCGGATTGACGGTGAGTGTGGATCAGCCCTGTGCATTGTTGATAGACCAGAGCAAAGACTCGATTGAGATCACGGTTTCGGATCCGGGGCAGATTAAAACCGTCCTTAACGTGACGCTCAACTATGCGAACTCTCCAACAAAAATATTAAAATATTTTTTTCCAAACGGTGATTATACTGGTTCATCCAACAAAGTTCCGGGTGTCGAAATCGTGCATTATTCACAAACATTGCCCATAGACTACAACTCGTTTTTTGCCACGGAGGCTTTGAATACAAACACCACAGATTTGGTAAGGAATATTTATGAGGGAAGTACTGTACTCACACCTATTATTCAGAATGAATGGTCTAATTCAATCCAGGCATCATTTGTATCTCCCACGGTTGAGAACAGCACCTTGAGCTACTTGAACTATATTGATAACAAGGCTGGAAAGGCAATTGTGAGCTCCCCCAACAGATTTAGTTCCGTTTATTCCCTCAGTACCGGTTCGGAATACTCCGAAAGGCCATTTTATCTCAGTGCATTGATTAATTTCTCGGCCATCAGATCTAATGATGCTTTTATATTCTTTTCCCAGAATTACTTTGGCACCTTCAATCGAGGGAAATTAATCCCGCAAACAAGCGGATCGGGTTTCAATCTTGGCGTGCAATTCGCCACTGAAGCCGGCGTATTTGGAACGAGGGTGCTGAATTTCAACACGACCTACCTGGTTGTATTGAAAATTACCCCGGCACCTAGCGGTACAGAAACCCTTTCGGTGTTTATAAATCCCGGCATCGGCAGTGCAGAACCGGAAATACCCGAAGCCACTATTTCGCCTGTCGCTGCCCTGACAAAAATACAGGGACTCGTTTTCCGCGCCACCCCAACCGGAAAAATTGCCGGACTTCGTTTTAGCAATAAATGGGCGGACGTGGTGAAAGCAAAAAGTAAGGATACCGGGATAGCAATCCCTAACACCGACTTATCTATCTCGTTATCAGGGAAAACCATCAATACTTCCGAGGTGGGAACCATTCAGATTTACAACTTGCTGGGAAAAAAGTTGCTAGAATCGAAAGATGTTAGTCGATTGATTACGAATTTAGATAGAGGACTTTATATAGTCCGTTTTACGAATGAAATAGGAGAATGTGTAAGCCGAAAATTCGCATTTTAGACAAAGATAATGTTAATGAATGAACTCAAAAACAAATGAAAAAATCAATACTTATATTCTTTCTATTATCCAATATCTTGGTAGGTTTAGAAGCGCAGGCTTTGTCGGATATTGAAACAATCAGGTCAAGGTTTTTTACGGATTATATGTCATCAAGCCATAGTTCAGCAACTGCCACCAGAACGAGTATGAATGCAAATGGTTCATGGTCTGATTTGGATTATGTGAATAGCTTTCCTATCACTCATTTAAGTAGATTGAACACTATGGCGGGTTCCTATCAAACTTCAAGTCATATTGAATATCATTCTCCGGCAATGCTCACAGCCATAACCAACGGTTTGGATTATTGGTGTACAAATGTTTTTACATTTTATTATAGCAATTGGTTTGATTTTGACATTGGCCAGCAAGACTATTTGCAAAAGGTACTTATCTTGATGCAAGGTTCCATCTCCAATACTTTATTGCTCAAGGGCTGTTCGTTATTATCCACACAGCGACCCGATCCAAGTTGGGTAGAAGGTCAGAATTTAGTGTGGATTTTGGGGCAAAAGTTGCACAGAGGCATTTTGCTGAAAGATTCGGCTGATATGAGGTCGGCACTTGACAGCATTCAGATGCAGCTCGATATATTAAAATATAGCGGTCACGTTCAAACTTCTACGGCTACAGATGGTGTTGGTATTCAGGAAGATTATAGTTTTTTTCAACATGGAGCACAATTTTATAACTGCGGTTATGGACGTTCATTTCTGGAGGATCAGATACCTTATGCCATAAAGGTGAGTGGAACAACTTTCGCTGTTTCTCCAAATAGATTGCGGGTTTTGTCGGATTTACTACTGAATACCTGTAAGTTATACCGCAATGCATGGTTTCACGATTATGGCGAAGGCAGAGGTATTGCCATTGAAGGAACTACCAAAAATTACATGCAGCCCTTGTTGACTTTGATTTCAACCCTTTTACCTGCCAATAAGCCGACCTATGATGCACTGTATAAGCATATTGCTGGAACTGGAAACAAGTATAGCTTTTTGGGGAATCAGTTTTTTTGGAATGGTGATTTTATGGTTCACCAACGAAGTGCTTATTATGCATCGGTGAGAATGTGCTCAAACCGGACAGTTGGCACAGAAAGTTTTAGCGGTGATAACCGAAATGGTTATTGGAATCCGTTTGGATTACAATTTATAACCCGCAATGGGACTGAATATTTCAATATCTTTCCGCTTTGGAGATGGTCGCACGTACCGGGCGTAACATGTCCCGATACCATTCCTGTTTTTCCATCACAGAATTTAAATCAAACAGAAACTTTTGTAGGTGGAGTTTCTGATGGCAATTATGGCATGTCGGTCCTATCGGTGAATAAATTTAGTACAACGGCAAAAAAGACATGGTTTTATTTTGATAAAGAAATAGTTGCATTGGGAGCAGGGATAACTTGCACATTGGCGAAGACCGTTAATACAACTCTGAATCAATGTTTTCTAAAAAGTAATGTGGTGGCCGATAATGTGACTTTGGCAAATGGAAATGAGTATAGTTTAACTTCGCCAAAATGGGTTTTGCAGGATAGCATTGGGTATATTTTTCCTCAATCTTCGAATGTCAAAGTAAGCAATAAATCCGTTACCGGAAGTTGGAGCGATGTTGGTCAGGGTTCTACAACTGCCATTACTGCCAGTGTTTTTAGTTTGTGGATTGACCATGGCACAAAACCAACAAACGCCACGTATCAATATATCATTCTTCCGGGTGTGAATCAACAAGGCGTTTCGGCTTATGCTGCCGCCATTCCGGTTCAGGTAATTGCCAATACTAACAGCATTCAAGCAGTAAGACAAACCGCACTGAATATTACTCAGGCTGCATTTTATGCAAAAGGAAATATTTCCATTCCTAACTTTATCATTGATGTGGATCAGCCTTGTTTGATAATGTCCAAATTTGTTGGCGATTCAATGATTATATCAGCTTCAAATCCTGTTCAATCCAACTTGGTACTGAATGTCACTGTAACAGCTGCCAATTCATCCAAAACCTTGACATTTACATTTACCAAGGGAAGTTCTTGTGGAAAAACCCAAAACAAGTTTATATTATTAAAAAATGGGACAGAAGTAAGTGCATATCCCCAGATTTTGCCGTTAAACTACAAGTCTTTTTTTTCTTCTTCGGCAATGGGAACTGATTCTTTGGTAAAAGTGACTTATGCCACTTATACTTTGCCTATTTTGCCAAATCAGTGGAACAATATTGCCGGATCAATAACCCCGGGCTCTTCAACAGTAGAAAATAGCACGTTGAGTTATTTAAATTATTGCGACAATAAACTTGGAAAAGCAATTGTTTCAGATGGAAACAGAAGATATGCCTATTACAGTCTGACTTCAGGGACTGAATATACCGGAAAATCATTTTATATCTGTGCATTAATTAATTTTTCGGCCATTAAGACCGGTGATGCTTTTATGCTGTTTGGCAAAGATTATGTGGGAAATTATGCACGTGGAAAACTGTATCCCACGTCGAATGGAATCGGTTATAGCTTGGGAGTTCAGAGCAGTGCCGAAACCGTTGTGTATGGGAATACAGTTTTAAATTTTGGGACAACGTATTTAGTGGTGTTGAAAATTACGCCGGCAGCGTCGGGAACTGAATTTTTATCCGTTTTTGTGAATCCGACCATTGGCGGTTCAGAACCTGTAACTCCTGAAGCCACCACTTCAGCCGCCGCAATCCTCACGAAAATTCAATCTATAGGCTTTCGCGCCACACCAACGGGCACAATTGCCGGACTTCGTTTTAGTGACAATTGGGCGGATGTAGTAAAAAAAGATACTTTGACGGGTTTGGATAATCCAATAAATTCAATCCGTATTTCAGTTTCAAACAATACTATTATGACTTCGGAAACCGGAACGATTCAGGTTTACAATTTGCAGGGTTCAAAAATATCAGAAGCACGGGATGTAAATCGATTGAATACAAATTTGCCAAATGGGCTTTATATTCTGCGGTTTATTCATCAAAACGGAGACTTAACGACCCTGAAAGCGACAATTCCAAACTAAAATATTTTCAGGGTTTTGTGAAAAAAATAAATTTTCTTCAATGAACAATAGTATCAAATGAATTGAACATATTTATCGTGTTATCAATTGTTTATGGCGTACTTTTACAAACAACAGATTACACATCGGTTAACTTTTAATTCTATAATTTATGAAAAAAATCAAAATCATATTTGACAAGCTGTTTTCATTCCAATTTTTCAACATTGTTGGTGTTTGTGCTTTGATATTATTTTCAAGCAGTATTTTTAGTGTAAGCGCACAGGAAAAAGGTCAAGCTTTCAACGTATCAGGTATTGTGACCGATGCTAAGGATGAGACTCCAATAATTGCAGTAAATGTAAAAATTAAGGGTAAAAGATTTGGAACTGTTACTGATTTGAAAGGTCAATATTCTATTAAACTGGAAAAAGGCGATGTGCTTGTGTTTAGTTATTTAGGTTACATACCGGTTGAAGAAGTCGTTAAAAATGCTGTTCTAAATGTAAAGCTCGAAGAATCCTCAACAACATTGGGTAATGTAGAAGTGAAAGCCGGTTATGGTTCTGTAAAGAAGCGGGATATTCTTGGGTCGGTAGTTTCAGTTAGTAATGATTTGATTGAGAAACGAATGCCTGTAAATATTTACGATGCCTTACAAGGTGCTGCAGCCGGAGTTCAAATCAATACGGCTTCGGGTGCTCCGGGTGAACCTGCTTCTATTCGCATCAGGGGTGTTTCAACGTTGTCGGATGGAGGAGTAAATCCCTTGTACATAGTGGATGGAATGACCATGGATGATATTTCTTCAATAAATCCGAATGATATTAAATCTATTGAGATTTTGAAAGATGCTGCATCAGCTTCCATTTACGGTTCACGTTCGGCAAACGGCGTAATTATAGTTACAACTAAATTGGGAACCGAAAACAAGCCGAAATTTGATGTTCGGTATTTGAATAGTTATTCTAACCTCGCACATAAACTTCCTCAGTCAAATGCTTTTAATCGGAGAATATGGCAAAACCTCACAAAATATGGAGTGCAGTGGACAGCTCTCGATTCACTTTCATTAAGTAAGAATTCGGATAACGATTATCAGGATTTGTTGACGCGTACGGCGGTTCGCAATCAATTGGACTTGACAATTTCTGGTGGAACGAAAGAGTTGAAGTATTTCAGCAGTGTGCAAATGTATAGCGAACAAGGAATTATACTCAACTCCTGGTTGAACCGTATTACTGCTCGATTCAATATTGATTACAAACCGAGTCAAAAATGGAGCATGAGTACCCGCTTAAATTTGGGGAATACATCACGAAATGTTGTGGACGAAGGAACGACATTACAGATGGCTTTAAAGCGCCCGGCAGAGTTTATTTTAAATTATCCCGATGGGTCTTATGCCTATAATATGGCCGGACAATTGAACCCAATGGCTCAGGCAAATTTAATCCAAAACAATCAGGGAGCATATAATCTTGCGCTTTTACAATCTTTTGATTTTAATCTGAATAGTGATTTTGTTTTACATATTGATGGTTCAGGAAAATTTGATGTGTTACAAAATAAGTATTTCACTCCGGCAGTTTTGAGTACTGCATTACCACCTTATGCATACGGAAGAGAAAATATGGGATTGAACTATAATCTGGCAGGCAATGCATACTTAACTTTTAAAAAGTCGATTAATAAAATACACAATATAGAAGCGGTATTGGGTACAACCGTTGAGTATTGGAATACTTACAATATCGGATTCGAGGGGAAGGGTTATGCCACTGAAGCAGTTACAACTGCCAATTCGATTAATCAATTCATTGGTTCAGGTACAAATTCTTATGCTGAAGAACATTCGATGGCAGGTTTCTTTTTTCGTGGTCGATATGATTACAAAGGAAGGTATCTGATAAGTGGAACGGTTCGTAGAGATGGGTCTTCCCGTTTTGGTGCCAATAATCGCTGGGGTACATTCCCTTCATTGTCAGCCGGTTGGCGTTTCTCAGATGAAAGTTTCTTTAGCTGGGCAAAACCAGCATTGGATGATGCTAAATTGAGAGTTGGATGGGGTATAACCGGCAATGAACGCATTGGAAACTATGCATCCCAATTACAATATTTAGTCGGTGGGTATGCCTATAATTCGGTTTCCGGATTGGCAATCAGTAACAATTTGGCCAATCCTGATCTCAAGTGGGAACAGACCGATCAGAAAGATTTTGGATTAGATTTGACCTTTTTAAATGGTAGAATTAGTTTTGTAGGTGATTATTATATCAAAAATACCACCAACTTGCTTTATAGTATGCCTATGCCATTGGAAATAGGTTCGGCAAATACATGGATGAATGTTGGGGCAATTCAAAATAACGGACTTGAGCTTTCAATTAAAGCCGTGCCAATAAAGACAAAAGATTTTACCTGGAATACCAATATCAATTATTCTAAAAACAACAATATGATAACCGATTTAGCCGGTGTCGATTTTGCCAATGATATATGGTGGGTTGGCAAAGGATTTCCGGCTGGTACATTCTTTGGATACAAGTATTTAGGTGTGTACGCATATAACGAATCGAATGCCTGGACTTCGGACTTTAAAACGCACCTAACTCCTGTATTTCAGAAAGATGACCAGGGTAATGTTCTCGTTGGAAAGAATCTGCAACCGCTTTTTATGGACTATACTTTACCTGATGGTACTGCATATACAGGTACAATAAGCAAGAAAACTACGAATGGAGTAGTGAGTATGGGTGGTGATATAATTTGGGCTGAAGTTGCTGATAAAAATGGAAATATAGATGGCGATGTGAGCAGTAATGATCGGCAAATTCTCGGTAGTGGGCAGCCAAAATGGAACGGTGCCTGGAGCAACGATTTGACTTATAAAAAATTTAACCTGAGTTTCATGTTTGTTGGCACTTTCGGAAATATGATATACAATGAATTTGCCAGAGTACGAAACAATCAGACAAGTACAAGCACCTCTACTCCAACACCCTTTGCTGTTATGAATACATGGAAATATCCAGGTCAGGAAACTCCCATGAATACGTTGATGAATGCAGCAGCCGACAACATGCGAAGCAACAGCAGTTACTATCTGGAAGATGGCTCTTTTATCCGTTTACAAAATGTAAAATTTGGCTATTCATTCAATACAAAATGGATTAAAAAACTGTATTTAACTTCGTTGGATGTCTATTGTTATGCTTCTAATCTGGCTATATGGACAAATTATAGCGGATACGATCCTAATGTAGCCCAGAATTCTGTGTTGACTCCCGGAAAAGATACCGGAAGATACCCCTTTAAACGAGAATTTGGTTTTGGAATTAATATAAAACTTTAATCAGTTGAACCATTTAAAAATAATTAAACCATGAAAATACTAACTAAAATATCACTTGTACTAAGCTTTGTAACTTTCATTACAGTTACTTCGTGTGATGATTTTTTGGATAAAACGCCTATATCAACCGTTGATCCGAATGGATTTTGGAAATCGAGTTCAGATGCAGATGCATGGATGGCTGGGATTTATGATAGCATGTTGAGAACTTTGCAAAATAATTCTATCGACTGGGGCGAAGGACGTTCAGACAATGTTTTGATCCAGTTTTTCACCACCGGAAACAGTTTGACAAATCTTTTATACACCAATTCATTATCGGCCAGCAGTACGCTCTTAACCAACACCGTTAGTTGGGATAATCTTTACAATACAATTACAAGTTGCAATTATGGGTTGAAATATTTTCCGGAGATGATAAAAAACAAAATTCTAATCACAAATAATTCAGCAATCTCAGGGAAAACATATTTTAACGATTATATGGGGCAATGTTACGGTATTCGGGCTTTGATGTATTTTTATGGAGTGCGCGTGTGGGGCAGAATGCCAATATTACCTTCAGAGCCGATTACAAAACTATCTACCGATATTTATTTTTCACGCCAATCGTTAGATTCCTGTAAAACTAAAATTTTGAACGATATTGATAGCTGTATTTTGTACATTTCAAAATCGAATCGTACTTATTCATTTTCTATAGGTGCAGCCTGGGCTTTAAGAGCTGATGTTAATATGTGGTTTCGCGATTATAACAGTGCTGCAAATGATATTACAAGTTTTGAAAATTTAGGGTATTATGGCTGGATTACCAATAAAAGCGATTGGAAGACAATATTCACAACTCCCGAAAACTCCAAAGAATCTATTTTTTCGTTGTTTTATGATTATACTAAAAATAATGTTGCCAATGGGCTTGGAGGCAAGTTGGGCAGCAGTTCTAATACGAGTGCGTATCCTTTCAGCCCGGAATTGATGAATGATTTATACAGCAGGGTAGGCGATGGTCGTAAAGCCATGTGCTTTGATACAATTACGTATAGTACCGCGGCATTATATAGCTCTAACAATGCAGGAGCTACTAAATGTGGTAAGTATTATGCGTGGAATCCGGCACTGGCACGTATCGATGGTAGTGGCAAGACTGGTGGCTTTGCGTTTGAATCTTCATCGTACTGTACGGCCAAAACGCCAATTTATCGGTATGCCGATATTGAATTGATGAAAGCCGAAATATTCGCCAGAAAAGGGGATAATGTTTCCATGCAAAAAGCATTGGATGTAGTTAATATTGTACGAAGCCGGGTGGGATACAATGTGACTGCTGTATTAACCGATTTCCCAAGTCCAAATACCCAAAGTGGTGTAATAGACTGCATTATGAAAGAAAGACGCATTGAATTTTTTGGAGAAGGAAAACGATGGTTCGATCTGATTCGTGCCAGTACTGATACCATTAGCTATGATTACTTTCATAAAATAATGGATCCGGTCATGCATAACAGGCTTGGTTCAGTAGATTTCATCGGAGCAAATCAGGGAAGGATTCTTTCCCCTATTGTAACAGCTGCTTTTCAGACGAACTATAAATTGAGAGGTAATCAGAATCCACCATATTCAGAATAATCAATTTAAATAAGATCAATATGACACACTCACTAAAATATATTTTCGTAATAATGCTGGTATTGAGCACAATAACCAGCTGTACACTTGCGGGACTGGATTTACAGCAAGATGTCACCTATGTACATCAACCTCTGAATCCAAAAATGAATAAAACAGTATTAGAATTTATTCGCTCACGTCCCGATTTGTTTACCAGCATGAACGAGGCAATTGTATATTCAGGATTGGATACCCTATACGAGAAAGAAGGGAATACTTATATTTTGATGACCGATGCGGCCCTATCAAATCTGGATAATGCAACAGCCTACTTTAAAGTAAATTATTTTTTGGATCCTATTAATCCGGCTTTAAAAGTCTATGCAGGTTCATGGTACAATTATCCGGTGGAACAGGTTCGTGAATTTTTAAAGTATCACGTCGTTAAAGGAACCTACAATTATAAACAACTTACTGCCACTCGAGTATGGGCAAATACCTATGCCACCCCCGATTCCTGTAAAATGAGTTTTGTATTGGTTAACGACCGATATGCAAATATGAACTTTCAAAGTAATAAAGGATATAGTACATCTTTGAAGACCTGGACTTTTGAGATTATTCTTCCCCGTACAGCTGGTCTTGAATGTACCAACTCGGGAGCTGTACATGTGTTGGATCGCTATATTCTTCCTCCCAGCAAAGTGCAATTGGCAAATTAAAAAACAAGATAATTAACTATAAAATCACGAAAACATGAATGCCTTAAAATATATAAATAGTATTGTGCTTTGCACTATCTTGCTGGTCATTTCGTCTTGTAAGGACGATGTGCAAATTGATATTGTAACACTCAGTAAATACGGTCAGCAATTCTATCTGGGCGAAAAAGTAGTAATGTGGGCCGGAGTTGAAACCAATGACCTAAAAAACGTCCAATATCATTGGGAATGCGATGGTGGAAGTTTTTTGGTGCCAGATAACGTGTTCGAAAATACATGGGTAGCTCCCAATGTGGCCGGTATTTACACCGTTAAAGTTACAGCTAAAATTGGTGATAAATCCAGCGTTAGGGAATCAAAGATGAATGTAATAAATTATTACCTGTTTGAGAACTTTGATAATGGCAAAAATAATGCAGGTTTTATTTATTATAATGCCGCAAAAGCAAGCTACAGTATGAACGATTCAATAACATTTCCAAACAAGCAAAATTTGTGGAAAATAATGCTAACCTCTTCGAATCCAACTAGCACAGGTGCCATATATTATATTTATCCTTTTACAAAAGGCAATTTGCAAATTCCATTCTCAATGCTTTTCAATATGGGATTCGAAACTTTTCCGAATATTTTGGCCAATGTGCAGCAACGAATCGTGTTTAACACACCATTGATCAATAAAGAAAAGCCCTATCTCAAAGAAATCAATTGGTCAATGCTTCCTGCAGCGACTGGTACGACCAAGAATTTAAAGATTAGAATGTTGGTTTATACACCCACCACGAATACTTCCACATGGACCGACCTTTTGTCTGACCGGGTGAGCCCGCTTGGTAGTATGGCCTTAAATTCCTACGAAGACTTCAGCATGAGTATTGGGATTGATAGTATTTTTCATGCCTTTAGAAACGGAACTGAAGTGGTGAGCAGCGACAAAATTAGAACCCATTTACGTGCAACTCCTTATGACAATCCAGTGTGTTCGCAGCTTTATTTTATTTTGCCTCCAAACACGAATACCTGGTTCGATAATTTTTATATACTGAACGATGGTTCTATTTTGACTGCAAAACCGAATTGATTTGAATTGGCCAGGATAATTGCAACCTTTTCAAAATATTCCAAACAACACATTTTTTATAAGCTTTAAATAATCAATTTCGAATGAAAAAAATCACCTTTTTTCTAACTTTCTGTGCCTTTTCGTTATTTGCAAAAGCCACCTATCCGCAAACTTTGCCTATTGACTACAATTCATTTTTGGCTGAGGGTGCTATAAACGTTAACGGTACAGATTTGGTTAGAGATGTTTATGCAAACACTTCAGCCCCAATTCTTACAAATGAGTGGACTGCCCTGTCGGTATTAGTTTCTCCAACAGTTGAAGCTAGCACATTAAGTTACTCAAACTATGCTGACAATAATCTGGGAAAGGCAATTGTATTTTCGCAAGCAACACCAACCAGAAATAACGCATTTTATCCGTTGACATCTTCTACCACTGTTTACACAGGGAAGCCTTTTTATTTGAGTTCACTGATAAATATATCTTCGTTTAGGAGCGCTGATGCTTTTCTTATGTTTGGCAGTCAATTTTTAGGTACATATCAACGGGGAAAAGTTTTAGTGCAAACAAACGGTACAGGTTATTCAGTTGGTGTGCAATTTAATGCTGAAGCCGCTGTTGTTGGTACAACTTTGCTCAATAAAAATCAAACCTATTTAGTGGTTGCAAAAATCATTCCGTCTGCCACAGGTACTGAAATCCTTTCGGTATTTGTAAATCCTGTTATTGGTGATACAGAACCAGTAACTCCTGAAGCCACTACATCGGTTACAACTGCAGCACTAAAATGTATTGAAGGGATAAATTTACGTGCCACCTTTACAGGTAAAATGGCAGGAATGCGTTTCAGCGATAATTGGCCGGATGCTTTAGGTATAAAACTGCCAAAAATATCAACACCCGTAATCTCAGCAGCTACAGCCATTACCAATACAGGTTTTACTGCAAATTGGACAACTTCTGCAAATGCAGTGAGCTATGATGTAAATATTTATCAGGGTGGAAATTTGGTCAAAACAACAAACTTAGTCGGACAAGCGGTTTCAACTTATATGTTCTCGGGCGCATCAATTGGTTATACTTACACT
The DNA here is from genome assembly GCA_903830915.1 of uncultured Bacteroidales bacterium. GTDB lineage: Bacteria > Bacteroidota > Bacteroidia > Bacteroidales > Paludibacteraceae > Paludibacter. The sequence continues at coordinate 20,431 of CAIKVR010000375.1, read as the reverse complement.
TACAAGGTAGTGGCAAAAGGAGACAACCTTAATTTTAGTGATTCTGAATTATCGGCTTCATCAGCTCAGGTTAGCACAACTGTGGGGAATCAGATTATATTTCCAAAAGTGATAAATAGCAACATGGTTCTTCAACAAGATATGATGGTTTCACTTTGGGGATGGGGCGCAGCAAACGACAATATAGTAATTACAGCTAGTTGGGGTGCAACGGCAAATGCAACCGTTGGTGTGGATGGAAAATGGACTACCAAAATTCAAACGCCAAAAGCTGTTTCGGGACAAGCACCACAATATACTCTCACTTTCAAAGGGGCAAATAATACAATTTCGCTAAGTAACATTCTGGTTGGCGATGTTTGGATTTGTTCTGGACAATCGAATATGGCACTGAGTGTTACTACTGCTTATAATAGTGCGGTTGAAATAGCCGCAGCGAATTATCCAACTATCCGAATTCTCAATATTGGAGCAAATGCTGTACAAACTGTCCAAAATAATGCTATAAGTGGTACATGGAGTCTATGCAGTCCTTCAACCATTGGTAGCTTCTCCGCAATTGCTTATTATTTTGGACGTGAATTAGTTACCGACCCAACCATTAATATACCTATTGGATTGATAGAAGCTGCTTGGGGAAGTTCAACCTGCGAAGCCTGGACAAAAAGTGAAACCCTCGCTGCCGATCCACAGTTGAAATCCATTTATCTCGATCCTTTTGTGGCAAGTCCTTCTTCTATATCATTGGATCAATTGAAGCCAAGTTGGTTGTATAACGGAATGCTGGCGCCAATAATTCCTTATGGCATAAAAGGGGCATTGTGGTATCAAGGCGAAGCCAATGCAGGAAAACCAGATACCTACACAAAACTATGTGGCACCATGATTCAAGATTGGAGAAGCTTGTGGGGACTTGGCGATTTTCCATTTTATTACGTGCAACTACCTGCTTATAACAATACTTATTGGCCTGCATTGCGCGAAGCCCAAACAAATTTATTAGCATTGAAAAATACTGGTATGGCAGTCACATTGGATGTGGGCGAACTTACGAATATCCATCCATTGGACAAACAAACTCCAAGTAAACGTTTGGCATTGTGGGCAAAAGCCAAAAATTATGGTCAAAATATTGTTTATGCTGGTCCAATTTACAAGTCAAGTTCCATACAAGACGGAAAAATGATTATCAATTTTCTGCCCGAAACCATTGGTGGCGGACTGATTTCTAAAGATGGTGCAACTTTGACAAACTTTCAAATTGCCGGTGCTGATAATGTTCTTTATGATGCTATTGCAACCATTAGCGGCAGTACGGTTGTCGTTTCTTCTACAAGTGTAACAGTTCCAACCAAAGTATGGTTTGCCTATACATCTACCGCTCAACCAAATCTAACAAATGCAGAAGGTTTACTGGCATGTCCATTCCGTACAGAAACATGGAATAACAACGTTGTGCTGGCTTCCAATGAAACTCCGTTTAATGATTTCAAAACATCTTTAATTTTGAGCATACATGGAAAAACCATCATTGCTTCCGAAACAGGAACGATTCAGGTTTATAATCTACAAGGTGCAAAAATATTAGAGGTGATGGCTGTAAGTCAATTGAATACAAATTTGGCTAATGGGCTTTATATAGTGCGTTTTAGCAATAAAAATGGAGAAAACGTTACAAAGAAGGTGATTATCTAAATAACTTACACCATAACAATAAAATTATGAAGTCAGGAAAAGTGTGTCAACTGATATTTGCGAACTTGTTTCTTTTCAGTCAGTTCATTCCGCAAAAAATTACAGCTCAGAAATTTGAACCGAACCTGAAATCCATTGCAGAGAATTATCAATGTCCCGAATGGTTTAGAGATGCTAAATTCGGCATTTTTATGCATTGGGGAATCATGTCTGCCATCGACGAAAACCGTCAGTATGGCGGTAGCTGGTATGCCAAATATATGTACGGTCCCGGCGAAGGTGATTCTAAAAAGGATAGCATTGGCGCAGCAAAAGTAATGGCCTGGCATATAAAAAGATACGGTGATTTGAATAAATTCGGATACAAAGATTTTATTCCATTGTTCAAAGCCGAAAAATGGAATCCAGATTCTTTGGTTGGATTTTATAAGGAAATTGGAGCAAAATACATAGTTCCGGTTGCTGTACATCATGATAATTTCGACATGTATAAATCCATGAATCCATGGAATTCGTACAATATGGGACCACACAAAGATATTCTGAAAGGTTGGAAAGAAGCTGCAGATAAATACGGAATGCGCTTTGGAGTATCATCGCACGTGGATAGAGCTCCGTACTTTTTGAAAACTGCGAGAAAATATGATGGTGCCGACCCCAAATATGCCGATTTCTATTGCAGTAATTATAAAATAGATTTTGAAAAAGATGATAAATGGATGAAATATTGGTTTATGCGCACCAAAGAAATTATCGACAATTACAAACCCGATTTAATCTATTTCGATGGTGGACTTCCGGGCAACCAAGGAAAAATGAATTATGGCTATGAACTTGCAGCTCATTACTATAACGAAAGTATGAAAAATCACAACGGCAAATTGGAAGCGGTATTGAATCTGAAATACGGCCCTGATAAAAGAGCGTTTGTGTGGGATATTGAACGTGGTCAATTGGAATTTTTGCGTGCTGATCCTTGGCAAACAGATACAGATATTCAACGAAGCGGTTGGTTTTATTGGAAATGCGATAATGGATTTACTGCTGATATACTTGTTGGAAATTTGATTGACATAGTCAGTAAAAATGGCAATTTGCTATTGAATGTGGGTCTGAGAAGTGATGGAACATTGCCCGAAAATCAGATTGCCTTATTGCGTGAAATTGGTGCATGGTTGAAAGTAAACGGAGAAGGAATTTATGGCACTCGCCCTTGGTTTGTCTATGGCGAAGGTCCTACAAAGACGCAAGCCGGGTCGTTTAAAGAACAAAGAAATTCATATACCGCACAAGATATTCGGTTTACCACCAAAGGAGGGTATCTTTATGCTTTTGTGCTGAATACTCCTACCAAAGAAGTGTCGATAAAATCACTATCATCAACCTTAACTTTAATTGGTAAAATTAACGAAATTCAAATGTTGGGCAGCAACGAAAAAATTAAATTTGAACGTACTGCCGATGCACTTATCATACAACTTCCCAGCACTTTGCCATCGAATTATGCTTTATGCTTTAAGATGAAGTTAGATGAAACTAATGTGCCGACTTATGAAGTGAAACTGAAAGAGTAATCGAATAGTCCGTATATTTACAACAAAATTTTCAATTCCCAAAAAAGAATGATATGAGAAAGTTTTCGATACAAGATTGTGCAAAAATATTACTTTTTGTTGTATTGTTTTTTGCAACTATTGGCACTGGTTTTGGTCAACAAAATACCATTTCCAGAACTGAAACTGCAACTATCACAATGCCCAATATCTTTGGAAACAACATGGTGTTACAGCAAAACACCCAAGTACCAATTTGGGGTTGGGGAAAATCGGGAGATAAGATAGAAATAATTGCTAGTTGGGGAAAAACTAAAAAAACTACCGTCGGAATTGATGGAAAATGGAAAGCAAAAATTGAAACACCGAAAGCTAACGCAGGTCAAGCTCCAATTTATACACTTTCGGTAAAGGGACAAGTAAACTCAATAAGTTTTGATAATATTTTGATAGGAGAAGTTTGGGTTTGTGCCGGGCAATCGAATATGGAGATTTCATTGAAAGCATTGGAAAAACGCTTTGATGCAGTTGATTATAACAATGAAATGCAAGCTGCAAATTACCCGAATATCCGACTTTTCAATGTAAAAAAAGACAGTGCCCAAATACCGCAGGTTAATTGCAGCGGCTCTTGGACAAGTTGTTCGACTGCCACTGTTGCTAATTTTTCGGCTGTCGCTTATTATTTTGGTCGACAATTATATACCAACAAAAATGTGAATGTACCCATTGGTTTGATACAAGATGCTTTTTCCGGTTCTGCTATTCAGTGCTGGTTAAAAAGGGATGTATTGGAAGCCGATTCGGTTTTGAAAAAGAAATATGTTGATCCGGTCGTTAGTTCAACAACTAAAAAACCCTATCTTTTTTATAATGCCATGATAGCACCCATCATTCCCTTTGCCATCAAAGGGGTTATTTGGTATCAGGGTGAATCGAATGTTGGAGATAATGAAATCTATACCAAAGCAAATCTCGCTATGATAAAGGATTGGCGTAAAGATTGGGGAACTGATTTCTCTTTTTATGCCGTGCAAATGACCCCGAGGTTTTACAAAGACAAGCAAGCGAACGACACTAAATTTGGCAGGGGCATTTTTCGTGATTGCCAAAGTGCCATCATGACCATTCCCAAAACAGGTATTATTGTCACCAGCGATTTAATGCAAAATGCTGATGAACGTTCCGATTCTCATCCCCGTAATAAAAAAGATGTAGGCATTCGTCTTGCTTTATGGGCTTTGGCGAAAGATTACGAACAGAAAGTTCAATATCTCGGTCCTGTGTATAAATCACACCAAATCATTGGCGATAAAATAATTATCAGTTACAAAAAGGAATCGTTAGTTGGTGGCTTGACTACAAAAGACAGCAGTTATTTGAGATGCTTTAAAATTGCAGGTGAGGATGCCAAATTCTATCCTGCAAAAGCAATAATTGAGGGTCAAACAGTTGTTGTATCATCACCCAATGTAAGCAAACCGGTGGCAGTTCGATATGCTTATACCGATGGCGCTATGACAAATTTGCAAAACATGGAAGGACTTGCAGCTTACCCATTTAGAACAGATAATATCAATTCTGCCGTAGCGGTGGATGTGTCTGAGGAAGAAGTGAAATAAAAAAATTATCAATAATTAATCAATAGTATTCGCATGAAAAAATCAATTTTGCTAATGTCAATGTTTTGTGGACTTTCAAGTTCAATTTTTGCACAAGCTGTTTTTGCTAAAAAAGCTGTAAATTTCAATCTTCCCAATGGACCTTACACTAGCGAAATGCTTGCGAAAGATTTTGGGAATGGAAAATATTTCGATAACCGTGGATTTGCAAAAATCGAAAACAACGTGTACAAAATAACTTTTAAGAAAGGTGTGAAGGTTGATAATACCGGCGCTTCGGCACAACCACAAATTGAAGCTGCCGACCAATATACACTCCAATACCGCATTAAATACGATGATACTTTCGAGAAAGGGTTGCATGGAAAGCAATTTGGATTCAATATTGGTGCAATTTATAACGGTGGAAGGGCCGAAGAAGCACGTACCAACGGAGATGGTGGAAGTGTGCGAATTCAGTTTGATGCGCATGGTGATTCCATTTCTAATCAATTGTATGTCTATTATTGCGAAATGAAGGGTAAATATGGCAACAATCCTGGCAATCAAAAGTATTCCATGCCCCGTGGAAAATGGAATACCATAAAACTCACTGTTAGCATGCAAAGTTCTGTGGATAAAGCAGATGGACGAATAGAAGTCTGGTGCAATGGTGTCAAGAAAATTGATGTGGATACCATGCGTTTTGTTAGAGTGGAAACTGGTCGTAAAATAACTAAATTATCATTCGAATCATTTCCAGGTGGAGGTGGTGTAATTCCTTCGTATGATAATTATTTGTATATAGACGATTTACAGTGGACAAAAAATAAATAAATAGAGAAATGAGAAAAAATAGTGTATTAATTGCTTTATTGACAATTGCCTTTGTGTATAGCTTTGCTTCCGAAAAACCGAAAAATCAAATTTCAACTTCAAAAGTATCAAAGATTGAATCGGGCGAAAAAAAACTTCGTAGCTTTACCTTGTATGAGCAGAATTTAATACAAGCCCGGAAATTGGCAAATAATTCAGATTCCATTCAAATGAAGTTGAAAGAGGTTTATAAAAAAGCAGATAAAATGCTCTTGGAACCTGACGTAGCTGTCACCCAAAAGTCTTCCGAAGCTGCAGCGTATGTCAATGGCGATATGCATGCCTATTGCAGCTTGTCCAAGTATTTCTGGCCGGACAGTTTAGATGCCACAAAACCGTGGATAAGAAAGGACGGTAAAACCAATGAGGCAGGAGTTATAAAATTTGATTCGCGCCGTATGTATAAAATGGCCGACCGTGTATGGAATTTTACGCTGGCATGGTGGTTTTCGGGGAAACAAGAATATGCTCAGGCAGCAGTTTCACAATTGAGGGTTTGGTATATAAATGAAGCTACCAAAATGAATCCGGATATGGATTTTGCACAATTTGTTCCCAATGACCCAAAATTGGGGCGTGGCGCTTATTACGGAATTATTGAAGCCAACAGTTACCCAAATGTGTTGAATGCGGTTGCCATGCTTGAAACTTCAAAATTTTGGAACAAAGATGACGATGCAGCACTTAAAAGTTGGATTGGAAAGTTCTCAGTTTGGTTACAACAAAGCGAGAATGGGAAAAAGGAATCTCAAATGACAAATAATCACGGCGTTTATTATGATATTTTACTTTCAAGTTGCTTGCTTTATATTGGTGAAAAACAACAGGCTTATGATGTGTTGTCACAAGTTCCGACATTACGTATGGCAACCCAGATAGAGCCAGATGGCTCTATGCCAAAAGAACTTGACAGAGCCAATCCGTGGGGATATACAGGAATGAATTTACGGGGATTTGTAAATCTCTGTATACTAGGGGATAAAGTTGGGTTGAATCTGTGGGAAATAAGAGCACCTCAGACTGTTGGCTTAAAGACCGCTATCGATTTTGTTAATCCATATATTTTGGGAACAAAAAAATGGGAATATAAAGAGAAAGTCAATCCTTCAGATGTTTATGAAGTTTATTTATATACGCAAGATAAATACCCCGAAAGCAAAAAAATGCTGAATGGTTTATCGGCTCTCAAAGACAAGAATTTCTTGATGAATTTGTTCTATATTAATTTTCAAAAATAGTAAATTCAATAATCATAAAATTATGAAATCATTCAAGGTTTTAGGTTTAATGTTTTTGGTTTTCTCCACTTACGAAAATACGCTAATTGCAGAGAATAAATACCCATTTCAAAACGAAAATCTAAGTTTTGAAGTGAGGGTAAATGACTTGGTTTCCAGGCTGACACTCGAAGAAAAAGTGTCGCAAATGGTCGAACAATCTCCGGCAATAGAACGGTTAGGAATTCCTGCCTATAATTGGTGGAACGAGACCTTACATGGTGTGGCTCGTTCCGGCGATACGGTTACCGTGTTTCCTCAGGCTATTGCCCTGGCTGCAAATTTTGACCGAAAAGCCATACTGAAAATGGGTGAAATTTCTTCCGACGAAGCCAGGGCCATTTACAACGAATCGTTGCAGAAGGGAAAATTAGGAACTAAATACAAAGGCTTGACTTTCTGGACACCGAATATCAATATATTTCGCGATCCACGTTGGGGTCGAGGTCAGGAAACGTATGGTGAGGACCCATATTTGACCGGTCAACTCGGAATGGCTATTGTGAAGGGATTGCAGGGAAATGACTCTAAATACCTAAAAACATCGGCTTGTGCAAAGCATTTTGCAGTACATAGCGGACCTGAAACCGGACGACACACTTTTGATATTAGCGTAAGCGAAAGCGATTTGTGGGATACCTATCTGCCGGCTTTTCGCAATTTGGTGGTCAATGCAAAAGTGTCCTCGGTGATGTGTGCCTATAACAGATACAATGGTAAACCTTGCTGTGGTAGCGAAACTCTGATGATGCAGATTCTCCGCAATGAATGGAAGTTTACAGGTTACGTTACCTCTGATTGTGGAGCTGTTAATGATTTTTGGATGCACCATAAAACGGATGACGATGCTAAACATGCAGCTGCAAAAGCAGTTATGAACGGCACTGATTTGGAATGTGGTGAGGATTGGAACAAATTGTGGTCATATCCAATGTTGAAAGATGCGGTAAAAGAAGGACTCATTCCGGAATCTAAGCTGGATGAATCGGTGAAACGACTTTACATGATTCGATTTCGGTTGGGTATGTTTGACGCCGATGAGAAAGTTCCTTTTTCAAAAATTCCTTATTCAAACCTGAACAATCATGTTCATAAACAACATGCATTGGACATGGCTCGACAGTCTATCGTATTGCTCAAAAACAATAAATTATTACCGTTATCAAAGTCAATAAAAACCATTGCTATTATTGGCCCAAACGCAGACAATAAAGTGGTACAATTGGGAAATTACAATGGAATTCCACAAGAAATAGTGACTCCACTGCAAGGAATAAAAAATAAACTGGGTAGAGATGTAAAAGTGATTTACGATGCAGGTGTAAATTATACAAAACTCATTGAAAATAAAAGTATAGAATCAGTTGTAGTGCAAGCTTCAAAAGCAGATGTAATTATTTATTTTGGAGGCATTTCTCCACAACTCGAAGGGGAAGAAGGCGATGCCGGCAAGGAAGCAACAGAAGGTTTCAACGGTGGTGACAGAACAACCATTGCTTTGCCAAAAATACAAACTGCAATGTTGAAAGCCCTCAAGTCAACAGGAAAGCCGCTGGTTTTCGTAAACATGAGTGGAAGTGCTATCGGTATGGAGTGGGAGGCTGAAAATGTAAATGCCATCCTTCAGGCCTGGTATGGCGGACAATCGGCAGGAACCGCCATTGCCGATGTGCTTTTTGGCGATTACAATCCTTCGGGGCGGTTACCTATTACTTTTTACAAGAACGATGCGGACTTACCCGATTTTTTGGACTACAGCATGGCGAATCGTACTTATCGCTACTTTTCCGGAAAACCTCTTTTTGCATTTGGATTCGGGTTGTCGTATACCACTTTCAAATATGGAAAACCAACAACCGTAACAACCGTTTATGGCGCCAACGATATTGTCAAGCTTTCCTTTATGTTAACCAATACGGGTAAAAAGGATGGTGCAGAAGTGGCTCAGGTTTACATTGCCGAAATCAACTCCCCTGCTTTGCGTCCCAAAAAGGAATTGAAAGGATTTAAAAAAGTTTTTCTTAAAGCTGGTGAAACTCAAAAAGTAACAATTGAATTACCCATAAGAGAATGGAGTACTTACAACGATGCAACGCAGACTAAAAAAGTAAATGCAGGTCAATATGAAATCCTGCTGGGAACTTCGTCTGATAAAATTGAAAAGAAAATAATGGTAGCAATAAATTAGGTTTATCAAAATCAATAAAATTAAAATGAAGAATATTCTATTTTTAGTAAGCATTCTATTATTTACGACTTCTGTAATTTGGGCTCAGAAAGGTGACGAGGATGCAATTATGTACAATCAGGCCAAAGCACGTGATCAGAAAGTTATAGATGAAGCCGTAAATGGTTGGTGGACGGCTTCTATGAAAACTGTTGACCAACGTATTGCATGGTGGAAAGAAGCCCGATTTGGTATGTTTGTTCATTGGGGAATCTATTCATTGCCGGGAGGAGAGTGGAAAGGAAAACCTGTTAATGGCTATGCCGAACACATAATGCGTTCACAAAAAATAACCCGAAAAGAATACCTTGAATTGGCACATCAGTTTAATCCCATTGGTTTTAATGCAGACGAATGGATCACTGTAGCAAAAAATGCGGGGATGCGTTATTTCGTGATTACTGCCAAGCACCACGACGGATTTGCAATGTACGATTCGAAAGTATCGGATTTTAATATCCTCCAACAAACGCCATTCAAGCGTGATCCGATGGCTGAGTTGAGTGCGGCTTGCAAAAAAAACGGAATCAAATTCGGGTTTTACTATTCGCACGCATTTGATTGGGAACACCCCGATGCTCCTGGAAACGATTGGGAATATGACAATCCGGGTGGAGATCTACTGTTGCATGGTGGAAAAAACTGGTTTGATGTGCAACCTGAACGACTGCCCAAAGCCGTGAAATACGTAGATGAAAAAGCAATTCCGCAAATTGTGGAGTTGCTTACCAAATATCATCCCGATCTGCTTTGGTTTGATACTGCCCATAAATTGCCTTTTTCGGAAAATCTCAGAATACTTCAAGCCATACGGGCAACTGATCCCAATGTGGTAGTGAATGGGCGATTGGCTTCTACTGCCAATACACAGTTTGGCGATTATAAAAATACTGCCGATAGACCTGCCGAGTTTTTGTCGGTAACTGGAAACTGGGAAGGCGTACCCACCACCAATGAATCCTATGGATACCACAAGTTGGATAATAGTCATAAAACTGCCGATTTTTTCGTTCGATTATTGGCAAAATCAGCATCGAAGGGTGGAAATGAGTTGATGAATGTTGGACCCATGGGCAATGGCAAAATGGATCAGAAGGATCTTGATATATTAAGTGGTATCGGAAAATGGATGACTGTAAACGGCGAAAGTATTTATGGTACAGACCGTTCACCTTTGGCCATTCAAAATTGGGGCGTGTGTACACAAAAGGAAAACAAAATATACCTTCATGTCTTTAACTGGCCCAAAAACGGGAAACTTATTGTTGGTGGGTTGAAGAGCGAAGTTGAAAGGGCTTGGAACCTTGCCAATCCAGCAAAAAAGTCACTTGCCGTTAAAAGAATCAATCCGCTTGATTTAAGTATTGCTATTCCATTACAGGCACCCGATACGATAAACACGGTTATTGTTCTCGAGACGAAAAGTGCCATTGTTGCCGACCAAACACGACTTCTTTCTACGACTTCACCCAACCGAATACTGGTATTTGATGCCAAAATTCAGGGAAAAGGACTGACTTTTGGCGATGGAAAAACAAATCGCTACTATGTTCAGAATTGGAATAAGACTGAACAAAAAATTGGCTGGACATTAAGACTTGAGTCAAGTTGCATCTATAAAATCACCCTGAAATATATTGGAAACAAAGAAAGTGAAGGAACTTTCAGACTGAGCGCAGATGGTAACACATTGATTGAATCTCAGATTAATCCGCAACCAAAAGATGGAGAGTCCATCACCCTCGATTTAGGGAAATTTTCTTTGGATAAAGGCAACCATGATATTTTAATTGAGCCTCTGAAAATATCTACAACCGAGTTAATGAGATTGATGGAAATTACGTTGACACCTGAATAAAAATAATAACTGTATAAATTAATGAACCAATGAAAAAACCATTTTTAAAATTTTTTGCTGTATCCACTTTTATGGCATTGTCAATTTCAATTCAGGCTCAAGAAGCTGAAAAAGCAAAATTTGAACCAACCGATCAGTCTCTTCAGCAATACAAATATCCCGATTGGTTCAGGGATGCGAAATTTGGTATTTGGGCGCATTGGGGGCCGCAAGCCGTTCCTCGTCAGGGCGATTGGTATGCACGTAATATGTACCTCGGCCCGGGATATGTGGATCGTAAAACGCTGAAGGTTGTCGAAACCGGTCACTGGGCGTATGAATCACATCTTAAAAAATACGGCCACCCTTCCGTATTCGGCTACAAGGACATTATTCAACTTTGGAAGGCGGAACGCTTTAATCCTGAGGAGCTGATAGCACTCTACAAAAAAGTGGGTGCAAAATACTTTATGAGTATGGCCGTTCACCACGACAATTTCTTTTTGTGGAATTCCAACATCCACAAATGGAATTCGGTAAACATGGGTCCAAAAAAGGATGTGGTCGGACTTTGGCAAAAAGCGGCTCAAAAAGCGGGTTTGCACTTTGGCGTTTCGGAACATTTGGCGGCAAGTTACACTTGGTTTCAGTCTGCTCACAGCTCCGATAAAACCGGCGAAAAAGCTGGAGTACCCTACGATGGTAACAATCTGCAATACGCAGATTTATATCACGAAAAGGCAGCTGATGACGATAAAGGTTGGATGACGAAAAATCCTGTATGGCAAAAAGAATGGCTGAACAGCATAACCGAATTGGTGGATAAATATAAGCCTGATCTGATTTATTCCGACTGTGCCATTCCGTTTGGCAATGAAGTGGGTAGAAGTCTGATTGCTCATTTCTACAATGAGGATATGCAAAAAAACAAGGGAAAACTTGACGCAGTATATTTTTGCAAAGAACCTTCAAAGGGAAGATTCGTGAGAGATGTGGAAAAGGGCGTGTTGGACTCTATAAGTGATGAACCTTGGCAAACCGACACTTCTGTTGGTGACTGGTTTTATAAAACCGGACAGAAATACAAAACAGCAGATGAAGTAATTCAATTGCTGGTCGATGTTGTAAGTAAAAATGGGAATTTGCTACTTAATGTTGTTCAAACACCTGAAGGTGAATTGGAACCCGATATTTTACAAATTCTAGATGGCATTGGAAATTGGACACAAGTGAATGGTGAAGCCATTTATGGTTCACGTCCTTGGAAAATTTATGGCGAGGGTCCAACCACATTGGGCAATCAGGAGGTAGGACCATTTGGTGGCTTAAAAGATGTGCGCACTTACCAAGAAACCGACATTCGTTTCACAACAAAAAACAATGTTTTATATGTTTTCTGCATGAACACCCCAACCAAAGATATACAAGTCAATTCATTGGGAAAACTTTCAAAATACGCAAACAAAGCAATTACTTCAATTTCCATTTTGGGTAGCAAGGAGAAAATCCAGTGGAAACAAGAAAATATCTCGTTGACAATCAAATTTTCAAAACAAATAGGTGCTAAAGTGGTGGTTTATGCCATTGGGTTCAAAAAATGATTTTGTTTTTATCAAAGAATATAATTTTTAAACATGAAAAGATCCCTTATCCTCTTCATTCTTTGCTTTTCATTTCTTGCAGAGAATCATGTCACGGCAGGTAGCCGTGAAAAATTATCACTGGATAAAGGGTGGCGATTTCAGTTGGGTGATATTCCTTTTGCAGTCATAAAAGGTCATAGTGCATCGTACAATAATGCCAAAGCCGGAAAAGCCTGGGGAGCAGCAGCGCAAAATTACGATGACACTTCGTGGCGAATGTTGACATTACCACACGATTGGGCTGTGGAAGGTGGATATAATCCCGATGCGAATCTTTCACAAGGATACCGTGATCGTGGTTTTGGTTGGTACCGCAGAACTTTTAGTTTATCGCCCGAAGACAATGGAAAACACCTTGAGTTACAACTTGATGGAATTTCCACATATGCCACTATTTGGGTGAATGGTCATGTCCTTCATCGCAGTTGGAGTGGCTATGTGTCTATGTATATTGACATTACGCCTTATGCTACGTATGGCGATAAGATAAACACCATTGCAATTCGTGTGGATGCAAATCCGATGGAAGGTTGGTGGTACGAAGGTGCCGGCATGTACCGTCATACCTGGTTAGTAAAACGGTCTCCACTGCATATTAAAACAGATGGTGTGTATGCTAATCCTGTAAAAAAAGAGAATACCAATTGGGAAATTCCCGTGGAGGTTTCCTTGAATAATTCAGGAAAATTAGCTACCAATTCTGAAGTTGAAGTATCCTTGTATGATGCTAAAGGAAAATTAGTCGTTCAAGGTAAAAAGGCTGCATCAGTAGCTCCACTGGGTGATGCTATAGTAAATCTTTCACTTGCCGTAAATTCACCAAGTATGTGGTCGACCGAAACTCCAACCTTGTACACAGTCAAAACAGTTGTGACGCAAAATGGAATTTCAACCGATGAAGTTCAGACAAAATGCGGATTCCGAACGATTCGGTTCGATGCCAATGAGGGTTTCTTTTTGAATGATAAACATTTGAAATTAAAAGGAGTCTGCAATCATCAGGATCATGCCGGTGTAGGTGTTGCCGTTCCGGATGCGTTGTGGGAATTCAGAGTTCGAAAATTAAAGGAAATGGGTGTAAACGCTTATCGTTGCGCTCACAATCCACCTTCTACAGAATTTTTGGATGTGTGCGATAGCTTGGGAATATTGGTGATGGACGAAAATCGAAATTTCAATACTTCACCCGAATATGCCAGCAAATTGGAATGGTTGGTTCGTCGTGACAGAAATCGACCTTCTGTCATTCTTTGGTCGGTTTTCAACGAAGAACCCATGCAAGGAACCGAAAATGGCTACGAAATGGTACGCCGAATGTCCGATTTTGTTAAACAACTCGATACCACGCGCCCTGTAACGGCTGCCATGAATGGTGGATTCTTTACCCCAATAAACGTCTCTCATGCCGTTGACGTAGTTGGTTTCAACTATCAGATTAACGATTACGATAAATTTCACAAAGCCAATCCAACCATGAAGTTGACCAGTTCGGAGGACGTATCGGCATTTCAAACGCGAGGAGAATATAAGACAGATAAAACAAAAAATGTCATTGAAGATTACGATTCTGAGGCAGCTCCCTGGGGTGCAACAAATCGTGTTGGGTGGAAAGCAGTTGCTGAGCGACCTTATCTGGCCGGTTGTTTTGTATGGACAGGATTTGATTACCGGGGTGAACCAACACCCTTCAAGTGGCCATCGGCAAGCTCCGTTTTTGGAATAATGGATCTATGTGGATTTCCCAAAACTGCTTTTTACCTGCATCAGGCTCAATGGGTTGAAAATAAACCCATTTTGCATCTGGTTCCGCATTGGAACTGGCCGGCTGATACTATTGGTAAACCCATAAAAGTAATGGCACTTAGCAATGCTGATAGTGTGGTTTTGAAATTGAACGGCAAAATAATTTCAGGTCAAAAGGTAGATAAATATGAAATGAATACCTGGATGGTGCCTTACAAACCCGGAAAGCTTGAAGCAATTGGTTACAAAAATGGCAAAATAGTTTCTAATTTCAAGGTTGAAACTACAAGCGAAGCCGAGCAATTACGATTGACTCCCGACCGGAAATCACTTTCTGGTAACGGGACGGATGCCATGCCAATTACGGTAGAAGTGGTTGATTCAAAAGGTCGTCATGTTCCTACTGCCAATATTCCGGTGGAGTTCAGCATTAGCGGACCGGCTACTATTATTGGTTTAGGAAATGGCAATCCAAATTCACATGAAGCCGAAAAAGGGAGTACACGCAGTTTGTTTAACGGGTTGGCACAAGTTATTATTCAAAGTGCTGAAGTTGGTGGGACGGTAGTTCTTACTGCCAAAGCGGCTGGCATGAAGCCGGCAATACTCAATACACCAATCATTGCAGCCCAATTAGCTCCTTTTGTGCCAATTGAATATCCACAAATGATTTTAGAGAAATGGACGATGTCGCCTCTGTTTAAAACTAAACCAGATCCAAACCAAGACATTGTCGAAAATGACATGAACAGTTGGATGTCAATTGCTCCTGGTGATCTTCAGAAACTTGATGGTGATGGCTACTTAATTCTCCGAACTACTTTCAGTGCCTATAAATCGCATCAAAAAGAAGGTGGAACAATTTTATTTAAAAAATTGAATGGAAAAGCTGAAATCTGGTTGAATAAGAAACTTGTTGGAAGCAAAACTACAACTGAAATTGCTGATTTTGTAGTACCTTTCCCTGCCGCCACCGAAAAATGCGAGATTCGTGTTTTGATTGAAGGCACATCAGGGAACAAAGTTGGACTTGGTGGGTTAGTGTTTGTTCAAAAAAAAATATAAGTGAGTTAAAATAGGAGTCATTTTTCGGGATTTCAGGTTTTAAATTTGATGTAATAATCTGGATATAAATTGATTATATAATAAACGTCAAATATAACCTACACTTTGAATTTCGTAAATAATTGACATTCTGCGTCTTATCTTGGTTCTTAATTCTTGGTTCTAAAGTCTTTTATTATAATTTCATTTGTCTTAAATATAAAGAGTATCTTTGATTGTTAAATAACCAGTATTATGAAACGATATTTTTTTGCCTTACTTCTTTGTTATTCAGCTTTATTTAGTTCTGCAGAGAATTTTCTGTTTGAGCATTTAAGTACTGATGAAGGGCTTTCACAGGTTACTGTGCAATCGATTTGCCAGGATGATTTAGGCAGAATGTGGTTTGCAACCCGCAATGGTTTAAACTGTTACGATGGAGAAAACGTGAAAGTATTTCGTCCGAGTGCTTCAAAGAAAACCGGATTTTATGGTATAGAATTTAACTCTATTGTGAAAGCTGACAATGGAAATTTGTACATGATTTGCAATAATGCTTTTGTAGAGTTTAATATTATTTCTGAAAATTTCAGAGTGATAGTTCCCAAAAAGGTATCTGCAATAGCGATTGGTAAAAATGGACTTTGGGTGATTAAAGACAATGAAGTTTACAACTATAATTCGAAAGAAGATAAAATTTCACTTTATCTTCGCATGCCATCATCCGACATAGCTATCAATTCTTGCTTTGAAAGTATGGACGGCAATTTATGGTTATCTACATTTAAGAATGGTCTTTTTTCTGTTGACAAAAAATTGATGATTAGCAGAAAATTCCAAAAAAGTGCTTTTGCTTCGATTTATCAAGATTCAAAAGGTAACATGTGGCTTTGTTCTGTTAAAGACGGTCTTATTAAACTCGCGAAAGATGGAACGGTAGTTAACTTTAAACACGATCCGAGGAATGAAAATTCGTTAATAGATAATTTCGTACGACTTGTTTGTGAAGATGCGATGGGTAATATCTGGACTGGCTCACCTACCGGATTGTGCCGCTTGAACCCTAAGGATAATACTATTTTACGTTTTTTACCCAATAAAGATAATCCGGCAAGCATTTCCTATAAATCTATTTTATCCATATTTAAAGATAAAGAGGGCACAATGTGGTTTGGAACTTATTTTGCAGGAGTCAATTATTCAACATTAAGTCACTCTAATTTAAAGTATTACTATCAACACGCTAAGGGACTGTCACATTCAGTAGTTCGTAAAATGACGGAAGACAAACAAGGGTCAATTTGGATTTGTACCGAAGGGGGTGGTCTATGTTCATTAAATCCAAAAACCGATCAAATTACGACTTATAATTCGTCAAACTCCCCGTTATCAGCCAATTATTTAATGGCAATTTATTATGATTCAGTCAAAAATTGTTTGTGGATTGGCACCAATGAGGGTGGTTTGAACCGATTTGATATTCAACGCAAGAAGTTTGATTTGTACAGAACTATTCCCGATAATAATGAGAATTTTATGGGTGACATGATTTATGATATTTATCCCTATAAAAATAAATTATTTATAGCATCAAATGCTGGAGTAATCATTTTTAATACGGAAACGGGTAAATCTGACCCATTTTTTAAGGAAGGATTGTTAAGCAATATTTTTTGTAAAACAGTCTTTGTTGATAGCCAGGAGCGCTTATGGATTGGTTTTTCGGATGGGTTGGTGTGTTATAATCTTAAAACAAATCAATATACTTTTTATGAACATAATCCCGAAAAAGCGAATAGTCTGAGTGGAAATGCGGTAAATTCAATTTTTGAGGATAGCAAACACCGACTTTGGTTTGGCACTTCAGGATATGGTCTTAACCTATTTGATGGACAAACAAATTCCTTCAAAGTGATTGATGAACATAATGGATTGTTGGATAATAATATTCTTGCAATTGCCGAAATAGCAAATCAATCACTAATTGTTTCTACCAACAGGGGTGTTTCGAGGCTTAATTTACAAACTTTACAAATCACAAATACAGGATTAAATAGCTGGTATCCGCTCGCATCACTGAATGAAAGGTCGTTGTTGGTCAGCTCGAAAAATGAAATTTACCTTGGAAGCGTTTCGGGTATGGCAGCCAGACTCGAAGTTAAATCGAAAAATGTCAAAACTGGTCATTCAATCTTTTTTACAACTCTTTTTGTTGACAATAAAGAGATTCATCCGAATGATAAATCGGGTATTCTTACTAAATCACTTCCCTTTACCGATAATATAAATCTAAAACCTTATCATTCAGTTTTCTCAATAAGTTTTGCCACAAATGATTTCAATAAAGTGGGTGAGCAATTTAAGTATCGACTTAAAGGATTGGACAAGGATTGGTTGGATGCACTGAAGCCTAATAATATAACCTACACAAATCTTTCGCCGGGAAACTACGAATTGGAAATTAGAACAATCAACAATGAAAATATTAACAAAACTTTGCTTATAACTATTGAACCTCCATTTTATAATACAATTTGGGCGTATATTCTTTATCTAATTTTTGTGTCAATATCAATTTACTATCTTTTTAAAGTTTATAATGAGCGATTTACGCTTAAAACAGCTTTGGACTTTGAACAAAAGGAGAAGCAACAGATAGAAGAAATGAATCAATCAAAACTTAGGTTTTTTACCAATATATCTCACGAATTCCGTACACCAATTAGCCTTATACTGGGACAAGCTGAAACGTTGTTGCAAAATAGTAATTTATCTCCGGCAGCATCCGCTAAAATCAAAAGCATTTATCGTGGTGCAGATAGCCTTAAATTACTGATAAATGAGTTACTCGATTTCAGAAAACAAGAACAGGGTTTTATGAAATTACAAGTTTCGTATGTGAATTTTACCCGGTTCTTAACGGAGTATTTTATTATTTTTCAGGAATATGCTCAGCAAAAGAAAATAGATTTCAGGTTTTCTGGCATGTCGACCGATGTATTTATTTGGATAGATCAAAAACAAATGCAAAAGGTGGTGAACAATATCTTTTCCAACGCATTTAAGAATACTTTGGAAGGTGGAAAGATTGAAATAGTGATGGAAGATAATGAACAAACTGTCTCATTTTGTATCAATGACACTGGTTTTGGAATTCCTGAAAAGGAGTTGAGCCTGATTTTTGACCGATTTTACCAGGTTGATACATTTGCTTCAAAAACTACAGAAGGTACTGGCATTGGATTGTCATTGTGCAAAGGAATTGTGGAATCGCATCATGGAACTATTACCGTCCAAAGTGCGGTCAATGTAGGATCATCATTCACTGTGAAACTGCCAAAAGGCGATGCCCATTTCGATGAAACTGTTCAGCGTATAAGTGCTGTGGATGCCGATACAATTCCGGTTTTAGATGTTTATACCAACAATTTTATTACTGAAATTAAGGATACATTTGCAAAGAATGTAGAGCCTACGAAGTTATTGGTAGTTGAAGATAATGATGACCTTCGGGCTTTTTTAGTTGAGATATTTTCACCTTTATATCAGGTTGATAGTGCATCAAATGGTTTGGATGGTTTCGAAGCTGTCAGAAGAATTCAGCCAGATATTGTAATCAGTGATATTATGATGCCGGGGATTTCGGGTACTGAACTTTGTAGCAGAGTTAAGAAAAGCTTTGACACTTGCCATATTCCCGTGATTTTACTGACTGCAATTGTCTCTTCCGAAGAAAATTTGAAAGGCTTGCAAATTGGTGCTGACGATTATATTACAAAACCATTCGATGTGAAATTATTGATAACAAGATGTAATAACCTGATTAATAATAGACGACTATTGCAGAAAAAATACTCCGAACAGTTAAATTTTGAACCACAACGCATCGCAACTTCAGCATTGGATGTGGAATTACTCAGAAAAGCGACTGAAATCGTCAAGAAGAATCTTGAAAACTCAACGTTCGATGTAAATGATTTTGCACGCGAAATGGCCTTGGGTCGCACCAATCTTTTTGCTAAGATAAAAGGTATTACAGGCCTCACACCCAATGATTTTATGCTCAATATAAAGCTCAAAGTGGCAGCCGAATACTTAATTAATATATCTGAAATGAATATTGCTGATATAACTTATGAACTGGGTTACAGTAGCCCACGCTATTTCAATAAATGTTTTAAAGAACTTTTTGGATTAGCACCCAATATTTATCGGCAACAAAATAGAAGCAACTCCAAACCAGACTATGAAAAGTTGATTGATGAGTAAGTTGTTATCTTGTTCAATAAAACCTTTTAGAATATTGCGATTAAACATGATATGAGTTTGGATTAATAAATTGATCTTATTTTTTACTTACAAAATCAATAATATGTTAAAAGGAATTTCACCACTAGTAAGTCCTGTACTGAATTTACATAGTTGTTGTCCTCCAGGAATTTGAAAATGTCTGGATATTCGCTTGCAAGTTGTTCTTCCAACACTACTTTATTCGTTGCCGGGTCTTTCACTTTTTTCATCACCATTACGCCATCACCGTACGCCATTTTCGCATTGAATTCGATATTCGAAGCCACGGTAACATTGGCGTAAACTTTGTCCATCATCTCTGCCGGCAAGTTATTGTTCTGGCCACGTTTCACAAATTTGATTTGCTCTTTCATGCCCTTGATGGTAATGTCGTCGGTTGGTGTATTGGCATCACCCACCATATCGCGGCTGTCGCCCATTACCACCATGGCTTTTGCACCGGCTAAATAAGCCGAAGTAGTAAAATCAAAAACCTCGTTAATGTCCTTTGTCCCTTTTGCCATTACAGATAAATTTTAAATTCATTGATTCTCATAAATAAAATTTTTCTGAAAGTATGGGGCTTGTTTTCTCCTTCCGGAATGATATTTACCGTTGCACCTTTGAAGTGAATACTGCTCAAAG
>CAIKVR010000374.1 GCA_903830915.1 uncultured Bacteroidales bacterium | reverse complement strand
GTTCTACGGTTCTGTAACTATCAATAAGTCTGGTACAAGTGGAAATCCTATTACATTAAGTGCTTACGGAACAGGTGCTAAACCGATTATCACCGGATTTACAACTATAACCGGCTGGGCAAATGAAGGTGGCGGTATTTATTCAAAAGTAATTACTTCAGCTACACTAACCAATATGGTATGCATTGATGGAAAACAAGTTGGAATGGGACGTTATCCCGATACAAGTTTTCTAACCTACGAATCATTTAGCACCAATACTTCAATCACCGACACCGGATTAGCTGCTTCTCCAAATTGGACAGGAGCTGACATTGCAATTCGCAAAAATGACTGGACGCTGGATAGAGGCACAATTACCGACCATACCGGAACCACATTAACCTATAATAATAGCAATAGTGGAACAACTCAATCAGCATCAAGTGGTGGTTTTGGTTATTTTATTCTGAATGATTTGAAAACCCTGACGACATTTGGCGAATGGTACCACAATACTGTTACGGGAAAATTCTATATGTATTTTGGTGCAGTTGACCCTAACACCAAACTAGTACAGGTCGCTACGGTTAATGATTTAATTTATAGCATTGGTGGTTACGACTATATAACGTTGGACAATCTTAATCTGACAGGTTCAATAAACAATGGAGTCTATTTTAAACAAGTGGGGTCAGGTGATATCAATGATTATTGTAACGTTCAGAACTGCGATATTTCGTTTTGTGGTAATAATGGAATAGAACTTGGACAAGGAGTCGGCTGTGTTTTCGATAATAACACTATGAATCAGTGCAACACGTATGGAATATACAGTTATTATGCTTCTTTATTTAGCATTACTAATAATACACTAACAAATATTGCTATGATTCCCGGACAATCAAGCGGTCAAAAGGGGACTGGTGGCATGTATTTTTCGTGTAACGATGGGATAATCAGGTATAATACCATAAAAAATACAGGATACAATGGTATTTTCGCCCGACCTGGCACTTTGGGAACTAAAATAAATATTTCGTATAATTATATTGATTCTGTTTGTCTGGTGTTGAATGATGGGGGTGCAATTTATTCAGCAGGCGATTGGACGGGTATTCGTACCATTGACCATAATATCATTACTAATTCCATTGGCAATGGTGCCGGAGGAGTAAGACAAAGCTCATTGGCAGAAGGTATCTATTTAGATGAATATGCATCACATGTCGTAGTTATAAATAATTCAATTGCAAATAATGGAAATTCAGGTATTAAATTACATAAAGCTCATGATAATATTGTAACTGATAATACAACATACAATTGCGGAACTGGCTTAGGCATATTAAATTCAAGTAATACAGCCGTTAATTGGAACGAGTCTTTAAGACGGAATATTTTCTTTGCAAAAACGCCTTCAGAAATCACTTGCAATTTTTCCAGCAATGTGAATGATATTAATCAATTGGGGGTAGCCGATAGCAGTTATTATGCAAGACCAATGGATGATATAAAAACGTTTACAATTACCCAACCCTCCTTACCCTGGGCGCAAAGGGCATTAATCGAATGGCAAACAATTACAGGTCAGGATGTCCATTCAAAGAAGTCACCTGTATCGGTTATCAATATCGATGATATTCGGTTTGAAACTAATACAACAAAAGTTCCAATAACTATTTCCTTGGGTGCAAAATATATATCTGTGGATAGCAAAATATATGATGGTTCTATCACATTACAGCCATTTTGTTCGGCCATTTTGATGAAATACCAAAATGCGGTAACCAAAACAGTAGGTACTGTTGGTGCCGATTTTGCCACACTGAAACTCGCTTTCGACGATATTAATACGAATGCTACTGATATATACAAGAGTGTTGTAAATCTGCAAATTATCGATAATACTACCGAAACTACGACAGCGCAGCTTAATGCAGGTAGCTTAGGTGTAAAAACAGTTGCATCAATTGTAGGTGGTAACGGTTTTGTGGCTCCGAAAGTAACATTAAGTGGTGGTACAGTAAATACTCCCGGAACCTTGGTTACAACCGTTACCAATGGTTTTATTTCCGGCATTGTTATGACTGGAGGCAGTTATACAGGAACTTTCACTGTAATTATTGATGCTCCGGGCGCAGGTGGAGTTACCGCAACTGCTACTGTACCAGCTTCCCAAACGAATGCAAATCTGGTATTTACAATGACAAATGGGGGTTCGGGCTATGGCCCTATAGCTACTTTCAGTGGAGGAAGTCCGGGTTCGGGTGCCGGATTATCAGTAAAAATAGTTTCGCCTGCTACTGTTCCGGGGTCAAGTCCTGCAGGGGTGGCACTTACGATTGCCTTAGCTCGTCCGGGTAGCGGATATACTTCTATTCCTACCATTAATATCCCCAACGGATGGGGTGAAAGCGGCGCATCTGTAATTGTATCAGCCTTGTACAATAATTACACTACAGTAAATATTTATCCTACAGTAACCGGAAAAACAATTGGAGGTGATTTAAATAGTCCTCTTATTACGTTATATGGAGCAAATAATGTAATAATTGATGGTAGGCTACATAATGCGGATGGTAGTTTAAACGGATCCACACGTGACTTGACAATTAGCAATATGGGTAATACCATGGGTAGTGCCAATACCATAAAATTTGATGCTGGTGCATCGAACAATACAGTAAAGTATTGTACTTTAAGAGGATCATCCAATGTTGATTATATGGCAACTATAAACTTTGCTAGCAATGGAAATAGCAACAATATCATTGACCATAATCTGATTACCAATGCCAACAACAGCAAGAGACCTCAAATCTCTCTTATTTCGAGTGGTGCTACAATTACGAACGACAACAACACCATAAGCAACAATGAATTTGCTGATTGTATGTCACCAACATTGTATTCCCGTACCATACGGATTCAGACTTTCAATACCAACTGGACAATTTCTGGGAATAGCTTCTATGAAACTACCAACCTTATTCCAACCTCATCAGGTCAAAATAAAACAATAATAGAAATTGCAGCGTCAACCGGGCATACTATTTCAGGGAATTATATCGGGGGTAGTTCTGCTCAATGTGGTGGTTCGGCATTGACAAAGACAGCTGCATTTGATAATGTTTTTACAGCTTTTAATATCACAAATTCTTCAAATCCGGGTCCTGCAAATTCAAATTTACTGTATTTACAAAATAATACAGTGAAAAATATTTCTTGGAGCAATTCGAGTACCGGACTTTTTACGGTTGCCAGTTTTGTGGGTGTTGGCATATCTGCTACAGGTAATACTATTGGTGATGCTTCGACGGGTTCAATCACCTACACTCCAGCTGCTGGCGGTAGTTTTTACGGTTTTAATATAACCAATTCGGGTGGTGGCACCGTCGATTGCAGTAACAATAGCATTGGCTCCATTACAACAGTTAATAAAACCTCTTTGTATGGTATTTTCAGCAATGTTCTTACATCAGGTGTTACTTCAGGAATAAATACTATCACAGGAAACACCATTGGTAGTTTAAGCACTGCAGGCAGTATCAATTTAAGTTCTAACGTAGTCGATAATGTTGTTTTTGGTATTCGGGTTGCAAATCCGGGAACAAATACCGTAACAGGAAATACTGTTGCCAATATTGTGTCAAATTCAGCATCCAATGCAAGTGGTACTGCAGGAGTTTATGGAATTAAAGTTGAAAATGGCACTACAATGGTTAATAGAAATTTCATCAGTAAATTAACCCTTCCAACCAGTATTGGTTCAGGAGTGGTAAAGGGAATATCAATTGAAAATACTAGTATTGCTAATCCAGCTACCTCTACACTTTTTAATAATATTGTTAGTTTAGGAGACAATACTCCAACTAATTTTATAGGTATTTCAGAGATGAATGCCCAAGGTGCTTCTACTACCAATATTTATTTTAATACCATCTATTTAGGTGGAACTCATCCTTCAGGTGCAGGTGCTTCTTCTTATGGTTTGCGAAGTAACAATTCAACAAGCTATAACAAAAATATCAAAAATAACCTTATCGTAAATGCACGTACAGGTGGGTCTGTTACACATTATGCATTTTATGCCGCAGCAGCAGCCGCAGGTGGCACTTTCGATTGTAATTACAACGATTATTATATATCTGGCAGCAATGGGAAATTAGGTTATTATGGCGGTAGTGATAAATCGGGCATTCCAATCGTAACTGGTCAGACAGGAAATGATGGAAACAGCTCAGTCGTTAATCCATTATTTTTGAATCCGGGTGGAGCTTCTGCCACTGATTACCAAACAAATTCAGCAATATCATTATCAGGAATTGCTATTCCAGATATTTCAACTGACTTTAGTACTACACTTAGGGGTGGAACACCAAAAATTGGAGCATTAGAGTCTGGTTTTTATACTCAATTGAATCATGTTGAAACAACAAGTCCAACCATTATTATTAATTCAGAAGGCATTGCATTAGCATTACATGAAAAGTCAAATATTGAACTTTACAGTATCAATGGAATGCTAATTGAAAAAATAAGAATAAGCGGAATTTACACCCGTAAGTTGTCAAACGGAATGTATATTATATGTGTTAATGGCAAAGCAAGTAAGTTTATAAAGTAATTTACGAACTGTTTAATACTGAAAATTAAGCAATCCTCTCTCTAAATACTACCCTGTCAAAATTATATCTATCTAATTATTTTAGCAATATTTGAAGTTGTTCCAAAACATATTTTTGGGAATCACCTTCATTTTGTGGTAAAATATCTCCTTTATTTATACTAAATCATGAGTCTACTATTAAGATTTCATGACATAGTGATATTAAGATACTGATGAAATATCGAAAATTACAATAATCAATCAGATTTGTTAAATTATTTATTTAAGCAGGGGTTACACTTTTCTTTTGTGTACTATGTCTAAATGCAATTCAATTTTTGAAAAATATTCTATTGTAATGTAAATTCAGAAATTTAACTTTAAAAATAATATCATGAAATCAAAAAAACTTCTTCTTTCATTGACCATTTTATTGGGTCTCTTATCATGGACAGTTAAAGCCGATATTACCAAAACGGTAGGTGCTTCTGGTGCTGATTTTGCAACATTGGCAGCTGCTTTTACAGCCATCAATGCCAATACCGGCAACGCTTATGCCGGCGCAGTTACACTTCAAATTATCGAAAGCACCACCGAGCCAGCTGCTGCAGTGCAGCTTAACGGGGGGAACAAAGGGGTAAGATCTCTTAGCTCAGTTGTACCTGGTAGTGGTTTTGTAGCTCCGAAAGTATCAATAGTACTAACAGGTGCAGCATCAGTTACTACAGCCGGCACATTAGTAACGACCGTTACCAATGGAATGGTTACCAAAATTGTTATGACCGGAGGAAGTTATACCACTTCAACCGGAACTATCACTGTAGCAATAGATGCCCCAAGTGCCGGTGGAGTTACTTCTACTGCAACGGTAGGAACCGTAACAGGCGCTAATCTCTCATTTACAATGACCAATGGCGGTTCGGGCTATGGTCCGATAGCTACTTTCAGCGGTGGAAGTCCGGGTTCAGGTGCCGGTTTATCCGTACAAATAATTTCCCCTGCTACTGTTCCCGGAGTAACTCCAACAGGAGTGGGTCTGACTGTAGCCGCAGCTCGCCCTGGAAGTGGATACACCTCAACTCCAACTATTTCTATACCCAGTGGATGGGGTGGCAGCGGTGCATCTGCTGTTGCAAATTTGTACACTAATTATACTTCTGTCAATATTTATCCAACAGTTACCGGAAAAACCATTACGAGTAGTTTTAATGGTAACCTTATTCAGTTGACAGGCGCCAATAATGTTACCATTGATGGTCGATTACGCAATTCAAGTGGTGTTTTACAAGCCGGTGATGCGCGTGACTTGACAATTAGTAATACAACTACGAGTGCTGCAAATAGTGCTAATACCATTCGGTTCGATGGTGGTGCATCCAATAACATCGTAGAGTATTGTAATTTAAAAGGTTCACCCAATCAAGATTTTCAGGCAATAGTTATTTTTGGTTCGGCAGGCAATAGCAATAATACCATTGACCATAACCTAATTACCAATTACACCGATGCGAGTAGACCTCAAGTCTCCATTTATTCAGGTGGTGCTACTCTTGATAATGCTAACAATACCATTAGCAACAATTTGTTTGAAAATTGCATGTCGACCTTGTTATGTTCGCGTGCCGTACGATTGGTGGCTTTCAATTCTAACTGGACCATTTCGGGAAATAGCTTCTACGAAACGGGTACTTTTGCAGCTGCATCTGGAGTAACTGGTAGTAATCTTAATAAGACTATGATTGAACTTGGAAATTCAACCGGTCATACAGTTTCTGGAAACTATATTGGTGGTAATTCAGCGCAATGTGGTGGTACCTTAACAAAAATAGGTGGGTATGATAATGGTTTTAATGGGATTAGTATCAATAATTCTACAAATCCAGGACAGGCAAATTCCTCCACACTCTATGTACAGAATAATTTCATTAAAAATATTAACTGGACGAATGGAACTGCAGCAACAAATGCTTTTAATTGTATTGCCATAGTGGGAGTTGGTATATCTGCTACTGGCAATAATATAGGTGATGCTTCTACGGGTGCTATTAGTTTAACACCAACCGCTGGCGGAAATTTTTATGGATTTAATATATCCAATACAGGTGGTGGTACAGTGGATTGTAGCAGTAATATCATAGGTTCTATTACAACAACTACGAATAAAGCGACCGTTTATGGAATTTGGAGCAATGTACTTATAAACGGTGTAACCAGCGGAACAAATACCGTCACAGGTAACACCATTGGTAACTTAACTCAGTCAGGTAGTATCAATGCAAGTGCAGCCGTAGTCGATAATGTTGTTTATGGTATTCGGGTTGCAAATCAGGGACCAAATACGGTATCTGGGAATACAATTGCTAATTTGGTTTGCGCGTCAGTTACTAGTAGTGGAGGTGGTGGAGTTTTCGGGATTAAAATTGATAATGGTACTGCTACTGTTAATGGCAATTATATCAGCAAATTAACTACTCCAAACAGTGCAGGTGCAGCTACTGTTAAGGGAATATCCATTGATAACACGGGTATCGGTGTTGTAGCCACTTCTACTTATTCCAATAATATCATTAGCTTGGGAGATAATACCACAACCAGTTTTTATGGTATTTCCGAGGTTAATGCTCAAGGGGCTTCTACCACCAATTTGTATCATAATACCATTTATCTTTTTGGAACGCATCCTGCAGGTGCAGGTGCTATGTCTTACGCTTTGCGAAGTAGCAATTCGACAACCTACAACAAAAATTTCAAAAATAATATCATTTTCAATGCCCGTACAGGTGGAACTGTTACACATTATGGATTATTTGCAACAGCACCAGCCGCCGGTGGTACATTTGATTGTAATTATAATGATTATTTTATATCCGGCAGCAATGGTAAGTTAGGAAATTATGCAGGTACAGATAAAACGGCTACACCCATTGTAACAGGTCAGACTGGAAATGATGCGGCAAGTCAAGCAGTTAGTCCAGCATTTGCAGGAGCAGCAGCCATTACCGCTGGCACTGCTGTAGCAGCTGATTATAAACCTACCTACTCTACTAATTTAGCAGGTACAGCTATTTCGGGCTTAACAACTGATTATGCCACTAACACTCGAACTATTCCTACCATGGGTGCTTATGAAGTTAGCACTACGCCAAGTGCTCCAACTATTACAGGAATAACTGCGGGAAACGGTCAGCTTTCAGTAGCATTCACAGCTGGTGCAACAGGCGGTTCAGCCATCACAACATACAAATATTCAACGGATGGTGGTGCCCATTTTTTAACTCGTCAAACCGGAACAACTGCCACCCCAATTGTAATTACTACTTCCTCGATTGATGGAACAACTGCTTTAGCTAATGGAAGTTCGTATAATGTTCAAATTAAAGCAGTAAATGCAAATGGAGACGGAACAGCAACAGTTAGTACAGCTGGAACTCCTTCCACTACTCCAGGTACTCCAACTATTACAGGAATAAGCTCCGGAGATGGACAGCTTTCAGTAGCTTTCACAGCTGGCGCAACAGGTGGTTCATCTATAACTTCTTACAAATATGCACTTGATGGCGGCTCTTGGACAACTCGTCAGACTGGAACAACTGCCAGTCCTATTGTAATTACAGGATTGACCAATGGTACAACATATAATGTTCAAATTAAAGCAGTCAATGCAAATGGTGACGGAACAGAAACAGGAATAACTGCAGGAACTCCTTCTACGACTCCAGGTGCTCCAACAATCACCGGAATAACTCCCGGAGATGGTCAGCTTTCGGTAGCTTTCGCGACAGGTGCAACCGGTGGTTCAACTTTAACTTCATACAAATACGCACTTGATGGCGGTTCGTGGACAACTCGTCAAACCGGAACAACTGCCAGTCCTATTGTAATTACAGGCCTGACCAATGGTACATCGTATAATGTTCAGATACTTGCAGTGAATGCAAATGGTGACGGAACAGCAACCGGAATTACTGCTGGAACTCCTTCTACTACACCAAGTGCTCCAACTATCACCGGAATTACTGCCGAAGATGGTCAGCTTTCTGTAGCTTTCACAGCTGGTGCAACAGGTGGTTCAGCTATTACTGATTATAAATATTCTACCAATGGTGGCTCAAGTTTCACTTCTGCCAGTACAACTTCCAGTCCAATAGTAATTGCTGGCTTGACTAATGGAACAGCTTATGATGTTCAACTAAAAGCTGTCAATAATAATGGTGATGGAACTGCAACAAGTAATACTTCCGGAACTCCTGTATCACCTGCTGTAACGGTATCATCAAATTCAAATCTGTCCACCTATTCACCAAGTTCAGCAACTGATGTAACAGTTTCAGCAGGTGAACTAACCGTAGATGATAATTTCAGTGTAAAAACTATGACTGTTGCACCGGGTGCGAAACTAACATTAGCTTCAGGTAAAACGCTTACAGTTGTAGGAGCATTTACACTTCACAGTGATGCAACCGGTACAGCTACCTTTGTAGATAATGGTGGAACTGTTACTGCAGGAAGTACCAACGTTGAACAATATCTGACTTCAGGCCGTAACTGGTATGTTTCAAGTCCTGTTTCAGGAGCAACTGCTGCAGTATTTAATCCTGCAGGATTGAGCAATTTATTTTACAGTTATGATGAAGCACATGGTAGTACAGCACCATGGCCGGCAATTACTAATAATGCAACAGGTCTTACCGTAATGAAAGGTTATGTGGCTAATATGGCTTCAAGCGGAGTAGTAACTTTCAGCGGTACGTTAAATACCGGTGCGCAAGAGATTGGTCTTACCCAAACTTCAGGTCAGGTTAAAAATGGATTTAATTTGGTAGGTAATCCATATCCAAGTTATTTAGACTGGAATAGTATAACCAAAACCAATATGTTGACCACTATGTGGTATCGTACCAAAACAGCTGGCGATGTATATACATTTGATACCTATAATGCAAGTGGTAACATAGCAACCTCAAACGGAGCAAAAGCAGTTACCAACCTGATACCTCCAATGCAGGCATTCTGGGTACATGTTGAACAGGGTTTTGCTTCAAGCACACTTTCTGTAAACAACGCTCAACGTGCTCATGCCGATAACAGTTCAAATACTTTCAAAGCTAAAGCAAGTATTGAAGCTCAATCTGTATTACGTCTGCAAATATCGAACGGAATAAACAGCGATCAGGCATTGATTAACTTTAATTCAAATGCTTCGAATGGTTTTGACAGCTATGACTCACCAAAATTGTCGAATGAGTCTGCTTCAATCCCTGAGATTTATACTCTGGCAGGAACTGAACAGGTTGTAATCAATGGTGTAAACGACTTGTCTCAACTGACATTAGGTTTCACCACCGGCGAAGCTAATAACTTTACAATCAAAGCCTCTCAGTTTGCAAACTTTGCAAGTGGCACTCAGATTATACTTCGTGATAATTTGTTGAACTACGAACAGGATTTGACTCTTGCAGATTACAACTTCTATTCTGATGTAACTGCAAACAATGAAACCCGCTTTACAGTATTGTTCAAAGCTCCATCGGTAGCAACAGGAATCAATCCGAACACAAACGGTAATGTTTGGATTTCACTTGCCAACAACCAGATTGTGGTTAACGGAGCAAACGGTGAAACAAATGTAGCTGTTTACAACGAAGTTGGTCAGCGCTTAGTATCTCAACGTCTGACTGCAACTACCAAATCAGTTGGTACATTTGTACCTGGTGTTTATATGGTAACAGTAACCAATGCAGGAAAAACAATTACAAGAAAAATAATTATTGATTGATGATTTTAATATAAAACCTTAACTGTGTTTGTTTCTTTCTCTTCAACCACCTACTCTGTATTGGAGTAGGTGGAAGGGAGAAAATCAATAAAAATAAAATCAAACCAACTTAAAAACTAAATATTATGAACACAACAAACAACCAATACATCGCACCACAAGTAGAGCGTATTGAACTTGACAATGAAATTGCTTTACAATTGGAATCCACTCCACCTAAAGCACCTGGAGAAGCCAAACTTAATACCCCTGATTATTTTAATAATGATCCGTTTAAGGCGAGTCTGGGATAAAACGAATTTTTTAGGTTCTCTTTGATTATTTTTTTTACGGTTGGAAAGAATGTTTGATATTCAAAATCAAACATTCTTTCTTTTTTTTGTTAGTGGTGAAAAAACAGAGTAGATATTATTCCATTTTTTAAATATCTTCTTTTTAGTAACATTTTCCCAATTATTCAAAATATTTGTTTTTTGAAAATATCGTATAATAGAATACATTCTCTCATTTAACTACTCGTTAGTGTTTTCTAAAACTTCTATATCACTTGCACATTAATATTTTAATTTAAAAAAAACAAGATCAATTACTTTGACATTTAATTTATCTTTTGGCGTAAAATCCACTTTGAGATAACCTTCAGTAACACGATGTGCAGAAGCATGGTTTAGTGCAAATCTAACCAATTCTGTTGAAGCACCGCAATCGTTTTGTGCTATTGTAGCGAATGAATGACGAAAGGTATAAGTAGTGATATTTTTTTACATTTGCGATTGTAGCTATTTCTTTCAATCTCCTATAAATTGATTTCAAGAAACCGTTTTCAGAACAAATTTTATCTGAAAATGATAAGAGCTTATTTGCGCCCTTATATTTATCAAACCATGG
>CAIKVR010000373.1 GCA_903830915.1 uncultured Bacteroidales bacterium | reverse complement strand
ATTATCTGATTTCCAATTCGGCCAACAATTCAGTTTATACCAATTTAAAAACCCGCGACAGCTGGGGAACCGAATGGGCTTGCGAGGTGATGAAATACCGCTCCATGTTCGACCCCGACTGGTCCATCAGTTGGTACGAAGGCCTGTGGAAAAAGCAGGATGCCAAAGCCACTGATAACTGGTTTGGCAGTTTGGCTTATTATCAAATGTATAGTAATAAAGATATGGGACCGATTGACTGGAATTCGCACATTGCAGCCCCAAACAGTGGCGTGTTCTACAATCCCACGACCAATCAGTACACGTATTGCGCCTTTAATTCCAAAAACACTCTGCAACAATTTAACGTTTACAAAGGGGCAACCCTTATCGGACAATTGCGTGTACCGGCTAATTCGTTTTACAGTGCTCACTCGCTCGATGGAAATACGCCACCAAGTGTTCAACTCACTTCACCCATCGATCAGTTGCTTATTACCAACCGAAATGCGGTGGTTACGGTTTCTGCCACAGCTTCTGACCTGGAAGGTGCTGTATCCAAAGTCGAATTTTATTGCAATGCTTCGTTGCTAAAAAGCTTTACTGAGCCACCCTACACAACCACTATGACCAATTTCAGCGACGATACCAGCTATTCGCTTTACGCCAGAGCGTACGACAATCAAGGTGCATCGGCCTATTCGGATAATGTGGCGTTCAACGTCAATATTCCGCCAGACACTTGTTCCATTGATGATGTTCATTCTGATTTTTCAGCCGTAGTAACCACCAAGAAAAATCCGTATATCATATTCAAACCCAAGGTGAATTGTACGTGGGTAAATGTGGCATGCTACAAAGGCAAAGGCGGGCGAATCAACATGGGTGCCTGGGGCATGACCAAAACAGGAAGTAATTTTATCAGTCAGGTAAATAATGTGGCATTGGGCGACACGCTTCGCTTTTGGTTTACCTGGGGGCTTGCTGAGGGCGGACAACGCGATAATTCAGGAACTCCTGATTCGATGGTTATTGCATCCTGTATTGGCGAGTTGGGCAATATCAGACCTACAGTTTCCATTACTTCACCGCTTAACGGTACCATATTTAATACCCATTCAGTTACAATTGTTGCCAACGCCGCGGATGCAGATGGAACTATCAGCAAAGTGGAGTTTTACAACGGAAGTTCGTTGCTTGGCACAGTGACTCAATTGCCTTACAACCTGACATTAAACAATATTGCCGATGGTTTAAACTATTCGGTTTTTGCCAAAGCTTATGATAATCAGAATACTTATGCTTTGTCAAATACGGTAAATTTCAGCATTGATATTCCTGCCGATACCTGTCGGTTTACGGCAAAAAATGCTGATTTTACAGCCACCATGACAGGAAAAGCAAACCCGACTATTACGTTCATTCCTGAAAGTCCGATTGCGGGATGTTCGTACGTTATCGTTACAGTAAAACAGAATGGAAATGCCATTGGAGGCTGGTATATGACTAAATCAGGCAGTAAGTTTACGTCAAGTGTTACGGCCAAAATAGATGATAAGCTGGAATGGTATTTTACCTACCAGACACCGCCTGCCGGCGAACGCAACAGCAGCTCAACACCGATAACTGCCACTGTTGGTGGCTGTGGAGCAACGGCAGTGAAAACGCCACTAATGGATGATAATTTCAGTATTTATCCGAACCCGAGCAAAGGCAATATTGTCATTTCGGTGGCTGGCTTTACAGGTTTCGAAAATGTTCGGATTTCCATTAGCGACCTTACCGGAAAGCTGGTTTATCAGGAAACGAAAACAGCCAACGAATTAGGGCAACTAACCAACACATTGATGCTGGAAGCTAAACTCCGTGCAGGATTGTACTTTATTACCGTTAAAGGATCAGTTAATCAGGTTCGGAGCTTGGTGATAGAATAATTCAGAAAGGTTTCAGATGAATTGATTCAACAATAAAAGCAGGTGGTTTTCATCTGCTTTTATTGTTTTCGGAACAAAAGCGAGCAATCAGGTAGTGGCATAGCCTATAAAAAACTATATTTGTATCAATAATTCCATTATATTTATACAGCTATCCTGATACTATAAGTAATAGATAATCAGCTAAATAGGTTTTTATTCCCCGATATTTGATTATATCTTTTTTTTGTCCGAAATATTCTATTACTTTTCCCTATAAATTTGCATCAGAAATCGACAACCCGATTTTCAACCCTTAAATTTTTGAATTAAAAGTTATGAAAACAATCCGACTTTCCTTAGCAGTGCTTTTCTCAATTACTCTGTTGCTTACATCCTGTACGGATACTAATGATGGAACGTATATAGCACCAATTTCTATTGCCGAAAAAATTCACGGTAACTGGGCTGCAATAAGCGTAAAGCAAACCGATGAAATAGCCAAAACGGCTGGTCAGACACCTACTGATTTGGGTCTTTCGCGTCAGTTCAACTTCACTTCGTTTAACGTACTGTTTAATAACGACGATAAAAACAATCCAACTTCTTACTCCATTACCGGCGATGCGCCTGCACTTATTCCTACAAGTGGTTACTGGAATATGCCCAATCTGTTTATAAATACCGATGTTACTCCCAACGAAATTTACTTGTATGCCGATCAGGCTAAAACCATAAAAACAGCTACACTTACATTGGCTTCAGTTCCGGGTTTGCTGGATGTGTTTGAGTTTAAACTCACCCGCCGGACTAATGGGGTGGCTTTCGTTTCGTACACTTATCGCTTGTGCAAGGTGAATTAGTCGATTTAAAAAAAATCAATCAAAATAAATTATTAAACAAATAACAACCATCTAAAAATTAAAAATCATGAAAAAAATTACTTTTATTCTTGCTTTAATAGCAATTTTAGGTTTATCATTCACTGCTCAGGCAGGATTAATAGGCGGGAAAGCCCCGGTTATTACTACCAACCTGGCTGTAACCGATTCTCTTCCTGCATTAGCAAACAAAACGGTTACTTTTACTTTCGACTTTACGAATAGTGGTACAACTCTGGATGGTACCGAATCGTTAGTTGCTTACTTTTGGGCTCCATGGACTTTTTCGTGGGGAGGTGCTGCTAGTATGGTTCATGTAGCAGGTACATTGAAATGGACTTTAGCTTTTATACCAACAATTGCTTTTGCACATACTCAAACCGAATTTTTGGCAGGTGGTAAAAATGCATGTTGGTTTAATATTCAGAATGTTGGAACTACTCCACTTGATTTAGCAGATGGATTGAGTTTTACTTTCCCAAAAAGTAAATTGAATCCGTTTCTGACTACAACAACTTTCAGCGATAAAGGTCCACAGGTTACTTGTACACAAAATGGTTTATCAACAGGCACCTATGCTTTAAATCAGCCGGTTACATGGACTCTTGATTTGACGGGTAGTATTTTCGGAAAAGATTCATTATACTTATGGGCATGGGATCCAACAAACCCCGAAACTATAAGTGGACGTACCGGAACATGGAATGTGCCAAGTGCCGATAATGTAACCAAACTTACCCGCATTGGTGCTCAAACCTGGAGTATAACACTAACTCCAACCACTTTCTACGGAAAAACAGTATCGGAACTCCAAACCAGCAATCCAGGCGGATTTTGGATGAAAATTCGCAGTAGCAATGGGTTGATCGAAACACAAGCTTTCTCCGTTCCAACCAATGTAACGATAACAAACAACATCAACAGCCCAATGTCAACCCATTTTACGGCTTATCCTAATCCGGTAGTTGATAATCTGACCATTTCGCTGAAAGACAATAACTTTAATCAGGTTTCGGTATACGATTTTAAAGGTTCGATAATGAGCCGCATTCGGGTTTCGGCCGATCAACAGCAATTGAATGTCGGTTTCTCGAATTTTGCCAAAGGGGTGTACCTGGTTGTGCTGAACGGAAACGGAAAATCTGAATCGTTCAAAATTACAAAATAAAAGAACACGCTTAATTTTTCCAATCAACTTCAAGATTAACTTTTTCAGAGTTTAAAAACTCTGGAAAAGTTATCAGGGAAGCTATTTAAAAATTCACCAACCCTTTAGGGATATTAATCTTAAACGAAATGATACTATCTGGAAAAAAATCAATTTGTTCGCATTTCTGCCGCCTGTATTCGGGATGGATGCTGGTAGCAGGATTGCTCTTAATCGGGTTCTCGGCTAAAGCAGCAACCCCCCTAACAGTCGGGGCACCTTCAAAAACATGGACTGTACCTGAAATTTATTCGTACGATGATGAAATTACATGGTACTTCGATATGACTGGAAGCGGCGTTGCCGAAACTCAGGAATTATACTTGCGTGTTTGGGAGCCATCCGAACCTGATACCGGTAATTATACACCTTCACCTGCCAGTTCAAAATTGACATACATTGGTAATTTCGTTTGGAAAATAACGCTTACTCCAACCAAATTCTTTAATAAAACAATTGAGCAGATAAAAGCCCGATTGGCAACGACTGGTATTGGTGGTTATTGGATGCGTTTAAAATCCAAAGACATGACAGTTACTGATATTGAAACGGATGTTTTTAGTGTTCAACCACCTACTCAAAAAATTGCTGATTTTAAAACTTCTGGTGTTGCTGTTGCTGTTTATCCTTCAAGTTTTAAAGTAGATACCCTGATTTCAATAGTTGTTAATCTTTCTAAAGTTTATGTAAATGGAAATATCGGCGGTTTTGCCGGTAAGGACTCTGTGTATATGCAAAGTGGTTTGGATAATGGTTTGACTGTTATTGCGGACGTTAATAATCAGTCAACTCTCATAAAAACCAAAATGAAAAAACTTGACACTAATGTTTTTGCAATTAATTTTCGACCATATCAATACTATGAAGTGGCAAAAGATTACGATTATTCAAATTTAGTATTTAAATTATTATCGAAAGATGGGATAGAAGGATTTTCAAATGCAAGTGGCGAATTATTTATGCTTGGAAATGCAAGTCTACCTGTTATATCGGTATTTCCTCAAAAATTTTGTCAATATGATATACTCACTATTACACGGGGCAATAACGAGAAATGGGTAACTTCTGTTGATTACTCTATTGATGCCATTAACAACTCCGGCACTTCCACCAAAACGATTACAGGTTCATTGTCTGGAAATATAGTTGCAATGAAAATTTCAATCGATTTAAATAAAGAAATCGGAACTCAGGTGAATCTCGAAAAACTACGATTGAAAATAAGTGTAAAAAAAGGAAGTATTGTTGCTAGTGAAAAATCGTACGATCTTCCGATAGTACCACTTACAGACCTTCAGTAATCACTCTAACGAAAATAATACTATGCAGAAAAATAAAAATATATTCCTTCGGTTACGGAAAACCAGTACGGTTTTTTTAGGACTGTTGTTCTCTGTTCTTATGCTTCAGGCACAAAACATCAAGGTTTCGGGCGTGATTGTGGACGAAAAAAATGAGACAGCAATTGGTGCCAGTGTTAAGGTTTCCGGAACAAAAATAGCCGTGATTACTGACTTCAACGGCGAATTCAAACTCGAATGTCCCGCTGGAAGCACACTTGAAATATCGTATATCGGGTATTCTGCTCAGAAAGTAAAAGCACAGCAGAAATTAAAAGTGCAACTGACACAAAGTTCAGTAACCCTACAGGAAACAGTTGTGGTTGGAATTGGTTATGGTAGCGTTCGTAAAGCCGATCTTACCGGTGCTATAACTTCGGTAAGTGCCAAAGACCTGAAACAAGGCGTGGTAACTTCAGCCGAACAGCTTTTACAAGGAAAAGTAGCCGGTTTGTCGGTTGTTCAGGGCTCGGGCGACCCTGCTGCGGGTGCCAGCATGAAACTCCGTGGTGGAACTTCACTTTCGGCAGGAAACTCGCCACTCGTGGTGGTAGATGGAATTCCCGGCGTTGATATGAACTCGGTTCAACCTTCTGAAATTATAAGCATCGACGTACTGAAAGATGCTTCGGCAGCAGCCATCTACGGTTCGCGTGGTGCAAATGGTGTGATTATTATCACCACCAATCGTTCCAGTGGAACAACTGAAGTAAAAAGCATGTCGTATAGCGGTTATGTGGGTGTATCAAACGTTGCAAAGCACCTGGATCTGCTCTCGGCTAACCAATGGCGCGATTATGTACGAACCAACAATGTGTTGAATGCCGTGGATTACGGTGCCAATACCGACTGGCAAAAATCACTTGAACGTACAGCCATATCGCACCAGCATAACCTGTTTTTCAGCAATGTGAATTCAAATAGTGGTTTCCGGGCTTCGCTTTCGTATCAAAACAACGAAGGAGTGTTGCAACGCAGTTCGCTCAACCGATTGGCAGGAAGCATTTCGGCTCATCAATACGGATTAAACAAAAAACTGAAACTGGAAGCCGGCATAAACGCCAGCACCGATAACTGGACTCCGATTGACTTATCCATTATCGAACGCGAATGTAACCTGAACCCAACCGTGCCGATTTATACGCAAAGCGGTAAATACACATCCATTAGCGGTACCAATACTGAAAATCCGGTAGAGATTAACAACGACCGTTTCCGCGACGATTCTCGTCACCGTCTGCTTGGTTTTGCCAAAGCCGAAATAGAGTTTTTCAAAGGCTTGAAAGGGGTTGTGAATGGTTCGTATGAATACAATTCGTACCAAACCCGTTATTATCTGCCTTCGTATGCAGTTATGACCGGAGCTTCACTGAGCGGACAGGGTCAACGCACGTTGGGTGACAATTCGTCTTTCCAACTTGAATCGTACCTTACCGAAGATTTGAAATTTCAGAATAATACCAAACTGAACATCATGGCCGGGTATTCTTATCTGGAATCGATGTATGAAGGTTTTGGAGCTATCCGCAGCGGATTTGATACTGATGCTTTTCTTTACAATAACCTCGGATCAGGATTTGATTACACTTCGGGGGATGTGTATTCTTACAAAGGTATTTCGCATTTGGTATCATTTTATGGTCGTGTAAACTTCAATTATTTGGGCAGATATCTGTTTACAGGTACACTGCGCGAGGATGGTTCAAGTCGTTTCGGTGCAAATAATAAATGGGGACTATTTCCTTCGGCATCGTTTGCCTGGAGGGCTTCCGATGAGGCATTTCTGAAAGAATCTTCGGGTTGGCTCAATAACCTGAAAGTACGTTTGGGCTACGGTGTAACCGGTAATCAGGACGGTATTGGTGATTATAAATCGTTGCAGTTGCTTAGTGCAACCGGTGCTTCGTATTACGACCCGACTGACGGTAAATGGAAAAAAGCCTATTCACCAATTCAGAATGCCAATCCGGATTTGAAATGGGAATCCACCGCACAAACCAACCTGGGTATTGATTTTGGATTTTTTGGAAAAATCTCCGGTACACTCGAGTTTTACCTGAAACAAACAAACGATTTACTCTGGACTTATCCGGTTCCTCAGCCTCCTTATCTGGTAAATACCATGTTGCTCAATTTGGGAAGTTTGAGTAACAAAGGGGTAGAACTTACACTGAATGCCAGCATCATCAAATCAAAGGATTTCACGTTTGATGCAACCCTGACAGGCTCGTACAATGAACAGAAAATTGATAAATTGACCAATGATTTATTTGGTTCAGCTTCCGACCTCAAAGCAGGTAGTATGACCGGAATCCGTGGTATGACCGGCACTTACACTCAGATAATCAAAGAGGGTTATCCGGCAGGTGCATTTTGGGGTCCAAAATGTCTTGGTATTGATACCGATGGGGAATATATTCTGAACAAGGATGCCAACGGAAATGTGATAAATGAATTCCTGGGCAGTGCTCAGCCCAACTTCAATCTTGGTGTTGCAATGAATTTTAGCTATCATGATTTCGATCTGAATATCAGTACGTATGGCATGTTTGGACAAAAAGTACTCAACGCCACCGCCATGAGTATGGCCGATCCAACCCGTTTGCCTTCGCAGAATGTAACGGATGCCTTTCTGAAAACAGGAATCACTTCCGATCCGACTTTCTCAAGCTACTGGATTGAAAATGGCGATTTTTTCCGTTTACAATCAGTAACACTGGGTTATAATCTGCCTAAGAATTACCGCTTGGGTCTGGAAAAATTAAGGGTATATCTCACGGGCGAAAACCTCTTTGTATTGACCGGTTACAGTGGAACTGACCCAGAAGTTGGAAACAATGGATTGGATTCGCCGAGCATCGACCGTTTTAATTATTATCCACGTCCACGAACATTTTCACTCGGATTAAATATTTCATTTTAAACATAAAAATTATTTCCTTATGAAAATCAACTATATAGCATTAGTAATTCTAACGACACTTTCAGTTGGGTGTACCAATCTTGACGAAGTGTTGTATAATACAATTACAATGGATAATTACGGGAAAACTTCCAGCGAAGTTCAGACTATTGTGGGTGGAGCATATGCAACACTACGGGGCTTCGATGATACAAAAACCGGTGGAACTATTTGCTATCCAACCTGCGAGTTTGTATTTTTTCTGAATGAATGCACTTCCGACGAAGCTTGTATTCCTACACGTGGTACTGACTGGTACGATGGGGGAGTGTATCAGCAATTGCAATACCACACCTGGGACGCAAAAAATAAAACGGTATTAAGTGCCTGGAAGTATAATTTCCAGGGTGTTGCTAATGTAAATACCATTATTTACATGGTAAATAAATCATCACTTACCCAAACTCAAAAGGACGTCGTAAATGCTGAACTCCGCGGATTGCGCGCTTATTATTACTACAATCTGTTGGATTTGTTTGGAGGTGTACCTATCGTTACAAATTTCGAAACTTCAGATGTTCCTGCTCAGGTAAGTCGCGATTCGGTTTTCCGCTTCGTGGAAAAAGAACTTACATCGGTAGTTGATTATCTTCCTGCCGGTGCTGCTTACGGAAGGTTTACTCAAAATGTGGCCAATACACTACTTGCCCGGTTGTATCTGAATGCCGGCGTATATACAGGAACTACACGTTGGAAAGATTGTCAGACTGCTTGTGAAAAAGTGAAAGGTTTTAGTCTGAACGCTAACTATTTTGACAATTTTGCAACCGACAATGACCAGAAAGCAGACGAAATCATTTTTGCAATTCCGTATGACCACAAACAAAATACTCTTGGTAATTACCTGGCATCAATGAGCTATCATTATAATCAGAAATATGCATTTTCAGTTGATGGAACTTATCCCTGGTGCGGTAATGGGATTTGTGCGAAACCACCGGTTTATGCCACTTTTGATGCCAATGATATTCGTAGAAAATCGTTGATGGTTGGCGATCAGATTAGTTTAGCCACAGGTGAAGTAATTATGATGGATAATGGTAGTCCACTAAGCTACACGGTTGATATAGCTAACTTTATAAAAGGACTGCCAAATGAAGGTGCCCGGTTGAACAAATACCAATGGAAAGCGGATGATAAACCGGAACGTGACAATGACTGGGTACTTATGCGCTATGCCGAAGTGGTGATGATGAAAGCTGAAGCTAATTACCGTCAGGGATTTACAACCACAGCGGTTGGATTGGTGAATCAGTTACGTAAAAGAGCCGGATTGGGAGATATTTCTACACTTGATGATGCTTCATTGGAAACTGAATGGTTGCACGAATTTATTTTTGAAGGACTTCGCCGAAACACCAATATTCGTTTTGGAACTTTCTTTAATGCAGGCTGGAACAAAAGTATAACACCCGCTTATCGTGGTGTATTTCCAATTCCTCAAAACGTACTGGATTTAAATAAAAACCTTACTCAAAATCAGGGATATCAATTATGAAAAAGTCAATTTTCAACATCATTTGTGGTATATGTGTCATTCTAATTACTGGATGTAACCCTACAGAACCAATCTATACAGTAACTACTCTTAGTCCGGTGGCGGTAACTAAAGCCAATTCGATGAAAGTGTATGTGCATTATATGCCCTGGTTCGAAACAAAAGCAACGAATGGCGGCACATGGGGCGTTCACTGGAAAATGAGCAAATGCAACCCCGATAGTGTTGATGCAACCGGTCGTCGGCAGATAGCGTCGCATTATTATCCCCTTGTCGGCCCATATGCCTCCAGCGATCCCAATTTGATTGAATATCACCTGCTGTTGATGAAATATGCAGGCATTGATGGAATTCTGATTGACTGGTATGGATCTTACAATATCAACGATACCTATACATTAACACGCAATTCCAATGCAATTATTGATGCCTGCAAAAAAGTGGGGCTTGAGTTTGCAATTATTTATGAAGATCGCACCATTCCAAATGTTATGATCAATACAGGATCAAAAGACACGGTTGAACTGGCTGTAACCGATATGGCTTATATTATGAATAGTTACATGACCAAAAGTAATTATATTAAAATTGATGGGAAACCATTTCTTGGTCTTTTTGGACCCGAGTGTATTAAAAATCCTTCACAGTGGACATCTATTTTGAGTGTCTTTTCTTCAAGTCCTCATTTTACTATTCCATATAGCGAAGTAGTATTTAATAATAGTTACAATGATAAATATCCACAAGTTGGTGCAACCAATTGTAGTTCGGTATTTCTTTGGCCTTGGGGTGCTTGGTGGACAAAAAAAGATACTACAGATAGAAGTGACCATGGAGATGATATTAAACGCACCACAAGAGTGTGGAATTACTTAAATACCAATAATATTCCTGTATTTGCCGGAGCATGGCCGGGATTCCATTCATATTACTATCAGGGAGATGGTAAAGACAGCTTATTTAATGTAAGTTACACATCTTATACTGGCAACACTCTTTGGAGTGAAATGCTAAAATTAGCAAAGGAACGAAATGCCAAACAAATTCAGTTGATTACATGGAATGATTTTGGCGAAGGAACCATGATTGAGCCAACCCGTGAGTTTGGATATTCATTCCTCACATCATTACAGACTTTTGTGGGAAGTAACACTACACAGGCGCAGCTCGAAAATATATACAAGCTCTACACGTACCGGAAGCAGTATAAAATTGATGCTATCAAACAAGCCAAAATGAATCAGGCATTTTATTATATGGTATCCATGCAGGATCAGAAAGCTGCTGATTTACTAACCGATATAGCAAACTAAAAAACACTCGAACAGCATGAAAAAGTTAACATATAGAAGGCTTACTATGGCTTTTTTTCTGGGATTCATTTCATTTTTCGCCGTAAAAGCCGATGTAATTTCACCCGACGGTACCATCCGTTTATCCATAGGATTAGATAACGGAAAGCCTTATTATCAGGTTTTTAAGTCGGGAAATCCGATTATTGAAAAATCATTTTTGGGATTTGTATTGAAGAACAACGATTGTTTCTGTGCAAATTTCAAACTTTTATCTGCAGTCAACCGAAAAGTAGATGAGCAATGGGCAGAACCTTGGGGCGAAGAAAGTACCGTGCGCAATAACTTCAATGAAACCACATGGCATTTGGTCGAAACCACAGGCAAAAACCGCAAAATGGATATTATATTCCGGGTTTTCAACGATGGCGTTGGTTTC
The DNA here is from genome assembly GCA_903830915.1 of uncultured Bacteroidales bacterium. Lineage (GTDB taxonomy): Bacteria > Bacteroidota > Bacteroidia > Bacteroidales > Paludibacteraceae > Paludibacter. The sequence continues at coordinate 3,258 of CAIKVR010000373.1, read as the reverse complement.
CGTTACGCATTTCCCAAACAGGATAATCTGAAAGATTTTGTGATAATGGATGAACTCACTGAGTTTGCACTTAGCGGACAACCTCAGGCCTGGTCAATTCCATCTAATCACACTAACTTTTTTGAAAATTTATATAAAAAAGCACCGGTTTCAAAATTGGATACGGCTTGTACACCATTGACAATTGAAGTAAACGATAACTTGTATCTGGCCATTCACGAAGCCAATCTGACCGATTATGCAGGTCTGAATCTGGCAACCAAGAGTGGGTCAAATACCCTGAAAGCTGATTTAACTCCGTGGTCGACAGGCGAGAAAGTTTTTGCTCAAACACCTTTTCAAAGTCCGTGGCGAACCATTATTATTGCCTCTAAACCGGGCGATTTACTGCTCTCACGAATGATGCTGAACCTGAATGAGCCTTGTAAATTTAAAGATACATCCTGGATTGAACCAGGAAGATACATTGGTATATGGTGGGGTATGCATCTTACCAACTATACATGGGAACAAGGTCCAAAACATGGCGCAAACACTGAAAATACAATGCGATACATCGACTTTGCAGCAAAACACGGATTTTCGGGTGTGTTGGTCGAAGGATGGAACGAAGGTTGGGATGGCGACTGGACCAAAAATGGTAATTTGTTCAATTTTAGCAAACCATATCTGGATTTTAATATACAGAAAGTTGCAGATTATGCAGCTCAAAAGCATGTCAGAATCATCGGACATCACGAAACAGGAGGTGCAGCTAAAAATTACGAAAACCAGCTGGATGATGCTTATAAATTCTGTAATAAATATGGAATTAGCACCGTAAAAACCGGCTACGTAAACCCTTTGCTTGATAACAAGGAATTACACAGCAGTCAGTATTCGGTTCGGCATTACCGCAAAGTGATTGAAACAGCTGCCCGATATCATGTTTCAATTGACAACCACGAACCGATGACACCTACCGGTCTGCAACGAACATTCCCGAATTTACTTTCGCAGGAAGGCGTGCGTGGTCAGGAATACGATGCATGGTCGCCTGATGGCGGTAATCCTCCCTGTCATACTACCATTATTCCGTTCACACGCGGATTGGCAGGACCGATGGATTTTACCCCGGGTACATTCAATTTCTCCAATCCGGCTAAACCTGGAACACATGTTCAAACCACACTGGCTAAACAACTTGCGCTCAATGTGGTGCTTTACAGCCCGATACAAATGGCATCGGATATGATTGAAAACTACGAAAACAATCCAGCTTTTGAGTTTATAACTTCCTGTCCCACCAATTGGGCAAAAACAGTGGTTCCTGATGCTCAAATAGGTGCTTATGAGATTATAGCACGAAAAGACCGTAAATCCAACAATTGGTTTGTGGGCAGTATAACCAACGAAAATGCCAGAGAGCTCACACTTCAACTTTCGTTTCTTGACAAGGGTGCAAAATACCGCGCCAAAATTTTCCGCGACGGAAAGGGCGCAGACTACAAAACGAATCCCTATCCCATTATTATTGAAAGTATGGATGTGACATCAGATACTAACCTCACATTAAGCCTCGCTCCCGGAGGAGGTACGGCGATAATGATTTTGAAAATTTAGGGATATTTAGATTATGAGCTGTTGGTGAATCCGACAGCGTTTTTTTGAATTCAATCGATTATCTAAACGACTAAAACCATTACCCGATTCAACTGCAATTCTGTCTTTGAGATTAGCAATGGGGATGTCAATAAATTGCAGTAGTAGTCAAAACCAATAAAAGTATGGTTGTGAAATTGTTATGTAACGTTGCGTAATTTAAATAGTTAACCGACAATCGAGTAGGAAGTGAGCGATTAATTCGCTCACTGTCCTCTCACACCACCGTACGTACCGTTCGGTATACGGCGGTTTCTTAACTTACCCACGAACGGTGCGATAATAAGTTGAGAAAAATAAGTAACCTGCCTTTTGAAGCGAATCGTTATCGATAGAGGTTTGAAGAATTGGGCTTTTGGCAGTACGCCAATAGCCTTTTCTTGTATTTGAGAACATCATGGCTTGAAATTTGGATATTCCTAACTTCATCAGATTCTGGAAGCGAGTTTTATACCAAATGCAATTATATTATGACCCAAAAACTATCAGAAAAAATATAACTGTATCTGCAAATAGAATTGACCTCATTAGTTGTAGTATTCACCACCAATTTGCACATGAAGTTTTCCAGTTTTTCAAGTGAATCAAACAGTAAATTTGAGAATTGTCTTTTATACTTCGCCCACATTTTTTCGGCAGGATTTAGTTCAGGACTATAGGGTGGCAAAAAAACAAGAACTATGTTTTCAGGTATTTTGAGCTTCTGTGCTTTATGGAAAGCTCCATTATCAAGTACCATGATTTTGAGTTCTTCTGGGTTTTGACCTGATAAAGTGTCCAAGAATATTTGGAAATTATCTCCATTGCAATTTGGGAGTATAAGCTGTAAGCTATCCCCGTTAATGGGAGAGAACGCCCCGAAAAGATAAGTTGATTTGAATACTTGCTGGAATTGGCAAATCGGCTTAACTCCTCTGGACGTAAGTGACTTACCATTTCTAGTCATTAATCCAAACCTGCTTTCGTCCTGAAAGTACAAATTTAGCGACTTGTAGGTTTGACTTTTCCCATTCCAGATTTCTTTGCAGATTTGTCCAAAGTTTTTTTAAAATCCTCCACTTTATCCACATCTTTGTTTACGTGGCTTTTTCTGGCCACTTTCACACTAGAATGAAAGTTTGTTACACAATAATTCACTACAGTTCTATACAAAACATCCTTACCAAGTTCTTTTTTTATCCACTCTTTTAATTCTACATATCCCTGTAATCCGTTTTCCGGGTTGTTGAGTTTTTCTTCAATTCTTACACGGTCTTCCGATGTAAATACCGAAGGTTTAAATCCAATCTTATTGTGTTTCATTAAACCAACTATTCCCTCTCTAATGTAAAGTGTACGCCATTTCTGGGCACTACCTGAGCATACACCAGCAAGAATAGACACTTCACGTTTTGAAATTCCAGTTGCTTCGTGCTGCTTCAGAATTAACAACAAGCGTAGTCTTTGAGCAATAAATGGGGTTGACTTCTTTAGAAGAGACTTTATCTCCTTCTCAGTTTCGTTAATGATTATAACTTTTGCATTTGCCATAATAAATATGTATTTATATTATAGCCCAAAGATAATAAAAAAAATCCAATTAAACTAATTGGACTATTTTATAAATACATTTGGTAT
>CAIKVR010000372.1 GCA_903830915.1 uncultured Bacteroidales bacterium | reverse complement strand
TCTCTATGATTACGGAATAATCTTTAAAGATACTTATTTTCAATGAATTACCCAAATGTTTTCACACTTATTTTATTGATTATCAGGTATTTGTTTTAATTTATAACGAACTATTGAAACAAAAAAGCAACATATATACGGTAAAGTTGGTACATTCAAAGTCTCCTTATCTTCAATTTCTCTACATTTTATCTAATATAACTACTATATAGCATAGATATAACTCATATATAGCTATATTAAAGCTCAATTATATAAGAGAGTTATATATTAGTTTTAATATAATTATTACTATCTTTGTAATTAGTTTATAATAATTAGATGCACACCTAATGACATGAACCGGGGCCATAAGAGGAATGGAAATATAGCGAGCTATTAATTTGAGAATGATATTTTCTTTGCGATATTTGCTACGCTGATATTTATCCTTCGGATGTTATTCGATTTGCAGTATTCGCAATGCAGAAATTCTAAAACTATAAACTACCAACTATAAACTAAATCAAAAATGGCTCGGGTAAAAGGAATTCTACAAGTAACAGGCGGTCTGAAAGGTGTATCCATGTATACCATGCGCGGAAGCGATGAGGTAATTATGCGCACCAAAGGCGGACCTAGTAAAAATACAATCAAAACACGCGACAGTTGCAAAGGACTGCGCGACAGCGGAACGGAATGGGGTGGTTGCACCAAGGCTGCCAGTGCATTGCGGCGGGGACTGGAACCACTCATGCGACTGGCCGATTACAATGTAATGGGTGGACTGAATGCCGTCTGCAAGAAAATACAATGTATGGACACCGAACACGAAAAAGGCAAACGGAATGTGTCTGTAAGCACCAACCGTACATATTTAGCAGACTTTAATTTCAATAAAACCAACCTGTTTGACCGAGTAGTGCGACTGAAACCTGAATGGCAGATAGACAGAAGTATGGCTAAAGCTACCGTAACCCTGCCGGAGTTCAACCCTGCCGAACAGCTTTTTGCTCCTAATAAACTGCCTTTTCTGCGCTTTGTTATTGTGCTCGGTTTTTGTACCGACCTGACCTTCGACGAACATTCAAAAAGCTACAAACCGGTGAATGATCTGCTGCTGGGTTATTACAAGGAAGCACATACCGACTGGACTCCCGTGAAACGTGCCTTGCCCGAACAAATACTTGAAGTACAGATTAATAAAATAGTTCCTCATATGCTGGAAAGTGACACACTGGTGCTGGGTATAGGCGTTGAATTCGGAACGGTAGGTGCCGATGGCGAAGGCGAAGCGGTGAAGTGGGCAGGAAGTGCGAAGATAGTGGGGAGTTTATAGTCTCCTCATCTGGTCAGAAAGCTATACTCATCTTATTACTAAAGCCGACTTCAAAGTAGCATTTAACGACGATGATACGCTGGTGCTGGCTATTGTCATCGAATTCGGTACGCAGGATGCGTCTGGAAATCAGATACCGCAGAAAGGTGCCGGAGCGGGAATGGTGCTGTGGGTGGGATGAAAATTATTTAAACAATTTTTATTGACAATAACCAATCGTTAATAATTAATAACAGATTTTTCCTTTATACAATTTATTGTAATTTTGTCGCGAGTATATTTCTTTATTATTCCCAAATATCTGGTTAACCTGCTATCTGTCAACTTTAAATTATGGATAAAAACCTTGAACTTTTATATTTGCAAAATATGGCGAATAATGACCAACGGTCATTTGATGCTTTATTTATGCATTACCAACCTAAGCTCATTCATTTTATTGCTGGTTTTATCAAAGACAATGAAGAAGCAAGAGATATGTCACAAGACATCTTCTTTAAAATATGGACGAACCGAGTCACATTTATCCAAGTCAGTTCATTTAAATCCTATCTTTTTCAAATGGCTCGCCATGCCATCTATGATTACTATGATCATTCCCTCGTTAAGAAAAAGTATGAGATTAAACAGGTTGACCAATCTGATTCAGAAGACTCCATTGAAGAAAATCTGTATGCCAAAGAATTGGAACTATCCCTCGATTTAGCTATTGAAAATATGCCACCCCAACGTAAGACAATTTACACGATGAGCCGCAAAGAAGGTTTGTCGAATGATGAAATTGCAATTCGCTTGAATTTAAATAAAAGAACTGTTGAGAATCAAATAACATTGGCTCTCTCAACCCTCCGCAAGATAACAAAACTGGTAAATCTGCTTTTCTTTTAAAAATGTTTGATTTCAACCGTGTGTTGATAAGTAGATAACCGTCTTTTAAATATAAGCCCAAATTATGAACACCCAAGAAACATCAAATTTTATTCGCAAATTCTTTACACAACCACTTACAAAAGATTTAAAAAATCGTTTTGGACAATGGCTTATTAGCGATCATTTGAATGATGAAAAAAATCATGCTATGCAAGAACTATGGGTTGAAGAATCAACTGAGGCAAATGCTCAGACTCTTGAAGACTTAGAAATGTTGCACCTACGCATAGCAGATTCTTCACGTAAACGATTCAGAATAAATAGCATATTGAAAGTAGCAGCTGCCATTGCACTTCTTATCACAGGTTCTTTGTCTTCTTATATTTTCTTAAACTCAACGCAGCGCTATGGAGAAGTTAAAATGCTGCAGTGTTTTGTACCTTATGGAGAACGAAAGTCAATTCAATTACCCGATGGTTCTGTTGCATGGCTTAATGCAGGATCATTATTGATTTATCCGGAAGAGTTTAGGGGAGATATAAGATCGTTATATCTGAGTGGTGAAGCAGAGTTTACAGTGACAAAAAATAAGAAAAAGCCATTTATTGTAAAAACGAATCATATTCAAGTGGAAGCGTTGGGAACAGTATTTACTGTAACTTCATTTCCGGGAGATAGTACTACCAAGGCAATGCTTGAAGAGGGTAGTGTTCGTGTAGGGGTAAATAAAAAAGAACATGAAAACAGAATTCTTATTCCAAACGAATTACTTACTTATTCTCATAACTCAGAAAAGATTACGGTAGCAAGCATTGATGCAAAACAACGGGCTAAATGGAAAGAAGGTTACCTGATTTTCCAGGCTGCAACACTTGCTGAAATTTTCACTGATATTGAACGCAGGCACAATGTTACTATTTCTTACGACAAACAACGGCTGGGAACAGGAATATATAATGTGAAGTTTATGCCGAATGAAACAGTGGAACAGAATTTCGAAGTTTTACATGAACTTATTTCTGGATTTAATTACAAGATCAAGGGAAATGTAATTTATATTAACTAATGAATAGGAGATAATACTATGTAAAAAAAACACCGGGAAGACAGACGGCTAAATCAATTCTCCCCGGGTTGAAATTGTAAAATAACAGGATTCAGTTTAAAAAATACAGTATTTACAAAATCTAAAACACAAAAATATGAATTTAAACACACAAAACCAACTAAATAGGTTTTTACTTTTATTTAAAGTACTTTTTCTATTCATTTTCATCTTCTCTTCACAGCTTGGAAGAGCACAAAACCAAAAAATCACTCTCACAGGTAATGATTTGACAATTCGTACCGCTTTTGATCAAATTGAGAAACAAACTCAAATGACAATTGACTACGAGGAGTTTTCATTAGATCATTCAAAAAAAATTTCAAACACAATTCAATCCGGAAAATTGAGTGAAATAATGACTCAATTACTAAAGGAAACTAATTGTAATTATACGATTAAAGGTTCTCATATTGTTATTACTCCGAAACCGAAAGTTGTAAAAGGCAAAGTGACCGGAGTTGTATTGGATGAAAAAGGGCAATCAATGATTGGGGTAAGCATACTGGTTAAAGGGACTTCAATCGGAACAATCACTGATAACAATGGGAAATTTTCAGTAGACTTAGGTGATAAATCGACTTTAAAATTATCTTATATTGGATATGAATCTATTGATTATAATGTTGGTTCTCAAACGAATGTTACTATCAGGTTAAAGGAAGATGCAAAGAATCTTGAAGAAGTGGTCGTAATTGGATATGGTACTCAAAAGATAGGTTCAGTTACCGGAGCAATGTCAAAAGTTTCTAATAAAGAAATCGTTGCAACTCCTGTTTCATCACTGAATCAAGCCTTGCAAGGACGTGCATCTGGAGTGCTTGTAACTAATAATGGTGGAGCACCTGGAACAAATCCAATTGTTCAGATAAGAGGAGTCGGTTCAATTAATTTTAATTCCGATCCATTATATGTTGTTGATGGTGTCCCAACAGGTTCATTCTATTCTATCGCACCTGCTGATGTTGAGTCTATGGATATTTTAAAAGATGCAAGTGCTACTGCTATTTATGGTTCGAGAGGATCAAACGGTGTTGTAATTATCACGACAAAAAAAGGAAAAAATAATGACAAATATAATATAGAATATAATGGTTATATCGGTACTCAGAATGCAGCAAAACAACTTAGTTTATTAAATCACGATCAATATTTACAATATGGCACAGATTTATTAAATAATGCCGGTTTGACATTACCTGCCCGTTGGGCAGATATGAATCAACCCATTTACGCAGGGGCAACACAGACTTTTGCACAAACAGATACCGACTGGCAAAAAGCAATGTTTCGCTCCGCAACAATTCAGGAACATAATATATCATTGTCAGGAGGTACTGCAAAGTCAAAATTTTACACCTCGGCAGGTTATTATAATCAGGATGGTATCATGATTGGTACGAATTATAAACGTTTAAATGTTCGTTTAAATTCAACCCATGAAATTAGCAAATTTTTGAGTTTTGGTGAAACATTCAATATAGCAAATGCTGAAAATACGGGAGAAAAAATGTCCGGTAACCGTCCGCAGATAATGCACATGATTCGTGCGGTACCCTACATGCCTATCTATGATCCAACACTTGATGGAGGCTTCAGAGGTCCGGATGGTATTGATGGTACGGATTATGAAAATCCTGTTCGTATTGCAATGCAACCTACCAGCACCTTTTATTCATTTACTTTATTAGGTTCAGCTTTTGCAGAGTTAAGATTCACAGATTGGTTAAAGTACAAGTCAACAGTTGGATTGGAGTTCAATAGTGGTAGACGCTTTGCAGTTACACCGACTTTTGTGGATGGCTCCTATCATTCTTTGACTAAAGAAGCTATTAATGACTATCGTGCAACCGGTTCAAACTGGATGTTTACAAATCAGGTAACAGCAGACAAAACAATTGGTAATCATTATATTAATGCAGTATTGGTTGCAGAACAGACAAAAATTGACTCTTATGGTCTGAATGCAGGTGGAAATTTACCAGACAATACAGTACAACAATTATCAAACCCCACCGATTTGTATTTGGCTGGAGGGTTAACTCAAGAAGCATTAATTTCATATATTGGTCGTGTTCAATACTCTTATGCCGGTAAATATTTGTTGAGTGCAAGTTATCGAGCTGATGGTTCTTCCAAATTTGCTCCGGGAAATAAATGGGGTCAATTTAAATCATTCTCTGGGGGATGGCGTTTGAAAGAAGAATCATTTTTGAAAAATGTAGATGCTATTTCTGATTTAAAAATTAGAGCAAGTTATGGTGAAACAGGGTTTAATGGTATTGGTAATTACGTTTGGCAGTCGAACGAAAATGTAAATGGTTCTTTTTATATGTTAGGTACTACAAAATCACCTGCATCTTTCTTTGATCAGTTAGGAAATAAAGATTTGAAATGGGAAACTACTAATATGACCAATATCGGTATTGATTTGAAGTTATTCGATAATTCACTTTCAATTTCGGCAGAGTACTACAATAGATTAACAGACAATTTGATTTTAAGTGTTACACCCGCACCTTCAATAGGTTATGCACAATCTACATCTACTAATATTGGTAGTATGTCGAATAAAGGTTTTGAGTTCCAGGTTGGTTATGATAAGCAATTGGGTGATTTTCATTTAAATGTTTCAGGCAATATATCTGCTAATAAAAATGAAGTATTGAAACTCGACTTGCCAACAAGTGAGATATTCGCAGGTGCTAATTCTGATTTTGGCGGAGACCCTATAACAAGAACAAGAGTAGGTGATCCTATTCAGGAATTTTATGGTTATAAAACTGATGGAATTTTCCAAACTCAGGCAGAAATTGATGCAGCTCCGACTCAAGCTGGGGCAAAACCAGGTGACATTAAGTTTAAAGACCTTTCAGGGCCAAATGGTTTACCTGATGGTAAAATTGATGCCTATGACCGTGCTAATCTTGGCAGCTATTTGCCTAAATTCCAATATGGTTTCAATTTAGCATTGACTTACAAAGGTTTTGACTTTACTACTTTCTTTCAAGGAACTTACGGCAGTAGTATTTACAATGCTAACAGGGTAACACTTGAAGGTATGACTCGTTTATTTAATGCCGGGACACAGGTTCTGAATGCGTGGACTCCAACTAACACAAATACCAATATTCCACGTGCTGTATCTGGTGATCCTAATAGAAATGCCCGCGTTTCTGATCGCTTTATTGAGGATGGTTCTTATTTGAGATTGAAGAATTTGACTATTGGTTATACAGTTCCTGCTGATTTCTTAAAATCTCTTACACAAGGAAATGTTCAAAAAATTCGGATCTACGCTTCAGGTCAAAACTTATTGACATTTACAAAATATTCAGGTTATGATCCTGAAATTGGTAATCGTTCAGGGCTTGATAATGCGAATTTGATTAAAGGTATTGATTATGGACAATATCCACAACCGCAAACTTTCTTATGTGGTATACAAGTAGGTTTCTAATGTACTAAAATTTAAAAAGAGATATAATATTATGAAAACGAAATATTTAATACTGGTATTAACCATAGGCTCAATGTTCCTCTGGTCATGCGATGATAAAATTCTGAACTTAGAGAACCCCGGTGCTATGACATCAGATTCTTACTACAAAACCCCCGCGCAACTCGATGCAGCTGTTTCAGCAGTTTATTCTGCAGCAAAGGGCGGAAATTTATTATCTTTATCTTATTTTTGGCTAAACGAATATCAATCGGATGATTGCACATTAGGCGGAGGACAGACCGAGGTACACTATGTGACAATTTTAAATGGAACTTATGACGCAACCAATGATGTAATGGGTGGTGTTTGGAACGGATGGTATCGAATGATTCATCGAGCCAATGTGGTGATAGAAAAAGCTCCCGGTGTTCAGAAAATAGATGAAACCATTCGGAAGCAACGGGTTGCTGAAGCAAAATTTCTACGTGCCTGGGCTTATTATGAACTGGTTGTAAACTGGGGGAAAGTGCCAATTTACACTGAAATAGTTGAAAGGTTAGGTGGATTTCAGCCTCGTGCAGAAATAGCTGATGTTTATGCTCAAATTTACAAAGATTTGGCTGATGCAATAGTAGATCTTCCAGCAGTAGCAAGTGTTGATGGTGGTAGAGCTACCCAATATGCTGCCCGAGCACTTATGGCAAAGGCATATCTCCAACAAGGAAACTATGCAAAAGCAAAAGAGCAGCTTCTACCGGTAGTGAACAGTGGAAAGCTTGCATTGTCAAGTAATTATATGGATAATTTTGTGGAAGCTGTCTCAATTAATAATGAATCACTTTTCCAGATTAATTTTGGTGGAAGTGATAACTATTCAATGACATGGAATGGTGACGGTAATGAGACAACAGCAGGCGCTTCACTCCGACATATTTATATTTCTGCTACTACCTGGAGAAATATGATACCATCTGATAATTTATTAGCAGAATATGAATGTGTTGAAAAAGGTTTTGCTAAAACTGACCCGCGTTTGAAATTCACAATCTATTTTACTGGTGATCAATATCAACCCGGAAAAACACTTACAGCTGCGAAACAAAATGGTAATGCTTCAACATACAATGGAGCTTCAATCAAAACCAGTTGGAGAAAGTCTACTGTAACTTACATTAGTGATGCAGGTTGGTATTCTGGCAGAATTAACCAACGTGTTATCCGTTATTCTGATGTGCTTTTAAGTTTGGCGGAATGCTACAACGAACTTGGCAGAAGTGATTCAGCAATTATTATTATGAACCAAGTTCGCGACCGTGCAACAGTTCAAATGCCTCATTATCCTATTGTTGGCAGTTATCCTTGTTCAACCAAAGATGAAGTCTTTAATGCTATTGTACATGAACGTCGTGTAGAGTTAGCTTTTGAAGAAGTTCGTGCCAATGACTTGAAACGTTGGTATCGGAATGGTAAGATTTCTAAATTGCCACTACTTTATACACCAAAAAATCCTGATGGTTATTTACCTATTCCATTACAGGAAGTTAACTCAAATGCAAAAATTGGAGCATCAAATCAGACTCCGGGATTCTGATAATTTAATAAGTATAAGTCATGACTCAGATTATTCTGTAGTCATGGCTTATTTTTTTTCCTAATTCTTTCATCGTATTTTTCAGAATACTTTCTTCTACATTTGACCAGAAGAATTATTAAAAATTTTCAAAGATAAGGCTTTGATTTAGACGTTTATGTCTCAACCCGAATTTTAAATGTCGATTATAACACAAATAAACAGACAGTTATGAAAATTAAATATAAAATCTCCATCATTTTAATTGTAATTTTTGGGGGATTTGTACTGCAACCAATAGTAGCAAAAATAAAATCAACTAAAGCTGTAAATTCAATTAAAGAAGGTAGACGATTCTTTTCAAACGATAGTTTTTGGAATCAACCATTACCAGATAACCCTCAAATAGATCCACAGAGTGACCATTTTGTGGAATTATTGAAGAAAGAACCAAATGGGCCATTTTTCAGAATCAACCTGACTGAATGGACAATTCCTGTTTATGAAGTAAATGATTCAACACCACGATATAAAATAAAATTGCATTTCCTCAGCAAACAAGAGCAACAGCGATGGAATACAGCCCGTGAAACCTATGGACATGGAAAAGAATTTGATCAGGAATTAGTGCCAATACCACTCGATGCTCAGGCTGACCCTCAGGAAGATGCTCACTGTGCTTTAATTGATTGGAAAAAAGGAATTGCTTGGGACATGTGGGGCTTGAAGAAAAACCAAGATGGCAGCTGGACTTCCAAAACCGGTATGAAATACAGCATTAACGGGAATGGGCTTTTTTCGCCAAAGTCATTCAAGGTAAAAGATAGCGAAAGTATTCACTATTACGGACCTAGCAGAGCAGCCGGAGTACCTGCTATTGCCGGGCTGATTATGTTGGACGAAGTTCAAAAAGGTGAAATTAATCACAAATTAGCTTGTGCCACCCGTGTAAATGCTTACAAAGAACACACTTTTCCGGCTATTTGGACAGATGGCTTTATTGTGGGAGGAATCCCAGAAGGTTCAATTATTCAGTTAGACCCAAAACTTGATTTATCAAAATTCAACTTATACCCGGGTGAAATTGCCGTTGCCAAAGCTATGCAAAAATATGGGATGGTAGTGGTTGACATTGCCGGTTCGAATACATTGTACGGAGAAGGTCTGTGGGGGCATCCCGGAAAAAGCTGGAATGGAATTCTCAGAGGATTGAATGGTGGAATTTCTTCCATACCATTAAATAATTACAGGATTTTGAAAATAGAAAACCGTGTCAACAAAGGCGATAGTTATACCAAAATTCTGAACGATGCAGGACTTTGGAAATAATCAGATAATACTTTAAACAATTGGGGAATGAAAACTAAAATAGGGTTGATTATCTTTTTGCTTACTTCCATTTGGATTTCAAATGCACAAACCACAACCAATAGAGGGACAATAAAAGAAAGTCTAACACTAAGTAGTAAAACTTTGGGACGGGATATTAAGTATTCAGTTTATCTTCCTGCTGATTATACTACTTCTATACGTTCCTATCCTGTGTTGTATTTACTTCACGGTTATAGTGATAACGAAACATCGTGGATTCAATTTGGGGAAATAGAAAAGGCGATTGACAAACTGACAAGTCAGTCGGAATTCACTCCAATGATAATTGTAATGCCGGATGCAGGAGAAACATGGTATATTAACAACTATGATACAACGGTTCGGTACGAAGATGCTTTTTTTACAGATTTTATCCCAACTATCGAAAAGATTTACCGTATTCGCGCAACAAAAGAGTTTCGTGCAATTGCAGGTTTATCAATGGGTGGTTATGGTTCATTACTATATGCTATGAAACATTCTGATAAATTTGCTGCTTGTCTGGCTTTTAGTTCAGCAGTTTATTCAGATAGTTTTATGAAGAACCGTCTGAAATTGGGAGAAAGAAACTCGAATAATTGTTACGGAAAACTCAATGGTGATGAGTTGCCTAAAGTTTGGAAAATGAATAGTGTATTGGAATTGGCTTCTATCCTTCCAGTTTCGAATTTAAATGCGTTGAAATACTATATAGATTGTGGAGATAAAGATGCATTGATTTTGGGAAATTCCCAATTGAATTTAATACTTAATGAGCGCAACGTAATGCATGAATTTAGAGTAAGAGCTGGAAAGCATGAATGGACTTATTGGCGACAAAGCATTGATGATGGATTAAGGTTTCTAACACCAATATTTAGTCGATAAAGCGACTCAAATTCAAATTATATTTTTCATGAAAAAAACATTTTATTGGATTCTATGCATTTGTATTAGCTTCCAAATTGGTGCAAGCAAACTTAAGGCTGAAACTAAAATGGAACTTTCCAAATCAGAAAGAACCTCGATTTCAAACGTGCGTAGTTTTATTCAATCAAATTGGACAAATACAATACGAACAAACCCAAAAGATAACGGAACTTTTATTGGCTTACCCTATCCATACACAGTTCCTTGTGTAAAAGGTAACTTTCAGGAAATGTATTATTGGGATACTTATTTTACCAATATCGGTCTTATTCTAGATGGGAATGTGGCACAAGCACAAAATAATTGCGAAGACATGTTGTATTTGGTTGATCGATTTGGATTTATGCCTAACGGAAACAGAACATGGTTTTTGGACCGATCGCAACCACCTTATTTAAGCATGATGATTCGCGATGTTTTCAATAAAACAAAGGATGTAACCTGGTTGAAAAAGTGCCTGCCAACGCTCGAAAAAGAATATGCTTTTTGGATGACCAAACGCATGACTCACATTGGGTTAAATCATTATTCTAACAATGCCACCGACCAAAATAAAATGCAGGCATTTCGGGAAGGATCAAAAAGATTGGGGCTGAAATCGGATACAACCAATCTTTCAGAAGCAGACAAAATAAAAATAGGTTCACACTTTTTCTCTGAATGCGAATCGGGTTGGGATTATAATCCGCGTTTTGAGAATCGGTGCGAGGCCTTTTGTCCGGTTGATTTGAATAGCAATTTATATATGTACGAAATGAACTTTGCGTTTTTCTACTCCCAAATTCAACCTTCCGAAGTTGAAAAATGGAAAAAATTAGCGGAAAAGCGGAAAGGACTTATAGACAAATATTTGTTCAATTCAAAAGATGGACTTTTCTATGATTACGACTTTGTAAACAGGAAACATTCAACAGTCTATTCCGCTGCGGTTTTTAGTTTACTTTGGTCAAAAGTTGTAACCAAACAACAAGCAAAAACCATTTTGGCAAGTTTACCCAAATTGGAATACAAATTTGGTGTTGCGGCTTGTAATTCAGGGGAAAGAAATGGCAATTATCAATGGGATTATCCAAATGGTTGGCCGTGCATTCAATTCCTGACAGTTAAGGGCTTGCAAAATTATAGATTTGATGATGCTGCAAGCCGTATTGCCTATAAGTATACCAGCACCGCTTCTCATAATTTTGAAAAAACAAAGAACCTTTGGGAGAAATACAACATAACCGATGGTTCCATTAAGGTGAAAAACGAGTACGAAATGCCTGCCATGATGGGTTGGACGGCTGGTGTATTTGTCTATATGTCAGATTATCTTTTATCTAAATAAATAATTTGGATTAGTTCCTAACTACAAAAAATTACAACATACTACCATGAATATAAAATTAGTTTTCGGTTTTCTTATTAGTTGCATGAGTTTTATCAACCTCAACGCACAGGGCTTATTGCCCGAAAAATGGAAGTTCAAAACAGGTGATAATGTGGAATGGGCAAAACCCTCATTTAATGATAATGACTGGAAAGAAATCGCCGCTGGTTCTGCTTGGGAGAATCAGAGTTATGATGGCTACGATGGTTATGCCTGGTATAGAACAAGTGTTTTCATTTCTTCTAAATTAAAAGAAGATGCTAAAAAATACGGTGGCTTAATCTTGAGATTAGGACGAATTGATGATGCTGATATTACTTATTTGAATGGAGAATTACTTGGAAAAACGGGTGGATTTCCTCCTTATTTTGCTTCTGCTCATAGTACCTTACGTGAATATCCAATTTCGGTGGACAAAGTATTATGGAATCAACCCAATGTGATTGCTGTAAGGGTTTATGACGGTGGTGGACAGGGTGGAATGTGTACAAAACCGGTAGAATTGACTGTAAAAAGTATTGCCGACAATTTCACGATAGCTCCTGCATTTAAGGAACAAAATCATGTTTTACTGGGAGCTTCAGACATTATAATTCCATTGTCAATTAAAAATAATTTAGCAACTACATTTAAAGGTAAAGTGACAATAAATGTGATTTCCGATTTTAAGGAGCCAATTTCAACTCAAATTATTGAAACTGAAATAGGAAAAAAAGCCGAAAAGAAGATTAGTTTTCCAATAAAGAATTTAAAACCGGGATTTTATAAAGTTACGGTTCGATTTGAGGGCAAACTTCTATCCAAGGAAAGTGATTTTTCATTCGCATATGAACCTGAAAAGGTAGTATCTGCAGTCGATGCTCAACCCGATTTTCTAAATTACTGGGAAAGGGCAAAGAAAGAATTAGAAGCTGTTGAACCACAATATAAAGTTATCAAAAAGGACAGTCTTTGTACAAAAGGTCACACTATATTTTTGGTGGAAATGCGCTCGTTGGGCAATGTATTGGTGAGAGGTTGGCTTTCAATTCCAACCAAAGCTGGTAAATATCCTGCCATCTTAAGAGTGCAGGGTTACAGTTCCACCACAACCGCTCAAGACTTGAATTATGGCGATGATTTTGTTAGTTTTGGCTTAAACATTCGCGGACACGGCAATAGTAAGGATGATGTGAATCCTGGATTCCCTGGATACTTACAGAATTTTGTAAAAGATAAAGAATTGTACATTTACCGTGGTGCTTATATGGATTGTGTTCGGGCAATTGATTTTCTGTGTTCGAGAGCTGAAGTTGACACCAGCCGCATTGTGGTGGAAGGCGGTAGTCAGGGTGGTGCGCTCACATTTGCAACTGCTGCTCTTGATAATAAACGCATTAAGTTTTGTGTTCCTCAAATTCCATTTTTGTCCGACTTTCTGTATTATTTTAAAGTTGCTATTTGGCCCGGAAATGAATTTGTAAATCTCGTGGAAAAAGACAAGAAAGCAACTTGGGAAAATGTATTTTATACGCTTAGCTATATTGACATAAAAAATCTGGCACCAATGATTAAAGCTCCGATGCTGATGTGCTCAGGATTATTGGATGATGTTTGTCCGCCACATATCAATTTTGCTGCATATAATAATGTAAAATCAAAAAAGGAATACGTTGTTTTTCCAAATTTAGGTCATGCTGTTTCTGATGATTTCAATCAATTTAAAATGGACTGGATTAGAAAAAATCTGGGAATGAAATAATTCAATTCAACAATATTATCACAAACGATGAAACGAAAAATCACCAATCTTATCTCATTTTTATTACTGTCTTTAATTGCATTTTCGCAAACAGATGTTCAAACAGAAAGGCGAATACAGCAATTAATCAAGAAAATGACATTGACCGAAAAGGTCGGGATGTTACATGGAAATTCAAAGTTTTATACTTCAGGAGTTCCCCGTTTAGGCATTCCTGAATGGGCTTTGTCGGATGGACCGCACGGTGTGCGTGCCGAAATGAACCGTCACAACTGGCAATATGCCGGCTGGACAAATGACTCTTCCACCTGTTTCCCTCCCGGAACTGCCATGGCAGCCAGTTGGAATCTAGATTTAGTTCGTCAACGTGGTTATGTGCTGGGTGAAGAAGCTCGTTTTCGAAAGAAAGACGTTTTACTTGGACCTGGAATTAATATCATTCGTACACCACTTTGTGGAAGGAACTTCGAATACATGAGTGAAGATCCGTACCTTGTTTCTCAATTGTCAGTGGCTTATATCAAAGCATTACAGACAAAAGATGTGGCAGCCAGCGTGAAGCACTTTCTGGGAAATAATCAGGAAGATAACCGTGCAACTATTGATGTAAATATAAGCGAACGTGCTTTGCACGAAATTTATTTGTCCGGTTTTAAAGCTGCGGTAACCGAAGGTGGTGCATTGACAGTGATGGGAGCTTATAATAAGTTTCATGGCGATTGGTGTGCAGAAAACAGCTATTTAGGAAGGACATTGCTTCGTGATGAATTCAATTTCAAGGGAGTATATATGTCCGATTGGAATGCTGTGCACAGCACCGATAAAGCAGCATTGGCCGGTCTTGATCTCGAAATGGGAACAGTGAAAACGGATTACAACGACTGGTATTTTGCAAATCCTCTTATACAAGCGGTGAAAGAAGGTCGGATTAAAGAAAGTTTGGTGGATGAGAAAGTTGCAAACATTCTTCGGGTTATGTTTAAAACCAAAATGTTCGACGAGAAAAACCGCGAAAAAGGTTCTATCAATACCAAGGAACACCAGCAGGCAGCTTACCGTTCTGCAGTTGAAGCAATTGTTCTCTTGAAAAATGAGAAGGAACTTTTGCCTTTAAATATCAAAGAATGGAAATCAATTGCAGTAATCGGAGACAATGCAACCCGTAAACATTGTGGTGGTGGGTTAAGTTCCGAAATCAAGACTTTGTACGAAATTACTCCTTTGCAAGCATTGACACAAAAGCTTGGAAAAAGCCTAAAAATAAACTTTGCTCAAGGCTATAATAAACAGTCTTCGTTTTTTGAAGATACCAATAAAGGGCAACTTAATACAGATTCTGTGGATTGGAAGTTGATAAATGAAGCTGTGGCACAAGCTAAAAAATCGGATGTTGCTATTGTATTTGCCGGCTTAAATCATGATTTTGACACAGAATCGTTTGATAGAATGCATGCCAGATTACCTTACGGACAAGAAAAATTGATTCAGGAAGTTACCAAAGCAAATCCAAAGACTATTGTGGTGATTATTGCAGGTTCACCACTTGAATTGTCGGGCATAGCTTATCGTGTTCCTGCACTTGTTTGGGCGTGGTATGGAGGTATGGAAGCTGGAAATGCTGTGTTAGATGTATTAAGTGGCAAAGAGTTTCCTTCGGGGAAATTGCCTTTTACTATGCCTGTTTCGTTGAATCAGTCACCAGCTCATACATTAGGAAACTATCCGGGGCGTGATTTAAAAACAAGCTACGAAGAAGATATTTTGGTGGGCTATCGTTGGTTCGACACAAAAGACATTAAGCCGCTTTATCCTTTTGGTTACGGACTTTCATATACAACATTTGCAATATACAATACGGCAACAGATAAAAAGGAATACAAAAAAACAGATGAAATTACCGTTTCACTCAAGTTGAAAAATACAGGAAAAAGAGCTGGTGCAGAGGTTATTCAAATTTATGCCAGTCAAACTAATTGTTCTGTTTTACGTCCTAAAAAAGAGTTGAAGGCTTTTCAAAAAGTATTCTTACAAGCTGGAGAAGAAAAGTCTGTTTCCCTGAAAGTGAAGGTGCAGGATTTGGCCTTTTACAGCGAAAAAACAAGTAGCTGGGTGGTTGAGCCCGGTGAGTTTGTATTGCATGTGGCGACTTCAGCTAACGATATTCAGAATAGTTTGCCAATCATTATTAAATAAATAACAAGATGAAAATTAGTCAGAAAATCAAACTATTAACTCTGCTGTTTTTATTCCAATTAACGGGTATAAAAGCACAATATTCAAAAGTGGAATGGGTTTCTACAACAGAAAAATCACAGTGGGAAAAGCAAATTGGTAAAATCAGCAAACAAAGTACAGATAAACCGAATGTAGAATTATTGGTAAATAAAACCTTGCAAACTGTTGACGGTTTCGGTGCCTGTTTTAATGAATTGGGATGGACTTCCCTTGCTGCGCTTTCTGAAAAGGACAGAAATAGCATTATGAAGGAATTGTTTGCACCAAATCAGGGAGCGAATTTCAATATTTGCCGAATGCCTGTTGGTGCGAATGATTTTTCGCGAGATTGTTATTCGTACAACGAAACAGAAGGAGATTTTGGAATGGCTCATTTTAGCATTGCCAACGACCAGGAAACATTGATTCCATTTATCAAAGCAGCATTGAAATTCAATTCAAAATTGAAACTCTGGGCATCACCCTGGAGTCCACCGTCGTGGATGAAATGGAATAAACATTACGCTTGTGCCATACCAAATGGCAGTTTGGCGAAAAATTTTCAAAACAGTCTTCCTAGTGATAAACAGGGAAAAGAAGGCACAAATATGTTTATTCAAGAGGACAAGTATTTTAAATCGTATGCTCTGTATTTCTCAAAATTCATTCAGGAATACCGAAAAAATGGAATTAATATCTCAACGGTAATGCCTCAAAACGAATTTAATTCCTGTCAGATTTTTCCAAGTTGCACCTGGACGGCTAAGGCTTTAGCTGAATTTATTGGTGTGTACCTCGGACCTGAAATGAAAATACAGAATGTTGAAATCATGTTTGGCACCATGGAGCGACCTAACAAGGCCTTAGTAGACACCATTTTGAATGATAGCAAAGCCGGGAACTATATCAAAGGAGTAGGTTTTCAATGGGCTGGCAAAAATGCCATTCCCTCAATTCACAAGAACTATCCTCAATTAAAACTTTATCAATCGGAACAAGAATGTGGCGATAGCAAAAATGATTGGACTTACTGCTGTTATACGTGGGACTTGATGAAGCATTATTTTACAAATGGCGTAAGTGCTTATATGTACTGGAATATCTCACTCGAAAAAGGAGGTTACAGCCGTTGGGGTTGGCAGCAGAATTCATTAGTAACAGTTGACGTGGCTGCAAAAACTTATCATTACAATTACGAATATTACCTGATGAAGCATCTCAGCCATTACGTGAAACCTGGTGCGAAAATGATTCAAACAAGCGGCCAATTCAATAATCTACTTGCTTTTGTAAATCCTGATAAAAGCATTGTATTGGTAGCTCAAAACGAATCCAATGAGCTGCAGAAATTGACTTTTAAATTGGGGAAAAATACTTTCTCAGGTGAATTAAAACCCCAATCTTTCAATACTATTCTAATAAAATAACTCCTAAATATCACCAATAAATGAAAATCAAGAATCTCCTGCTGATTACAACTGTACTTTTCTCCGTAAGTTGTTTCACGGCACAAGCTGCTAAGTCGAAAAAAACAATTCTGCCTATTCAGGAACGAATTATCAATCTGGATTTCAATAACGAAAAAGGCAACTTCAGCCGTATGTACAAAGAGTGTATTGGCGCTGGTCGTGCCAACGAAGGTTTAAGGGCAGACTGGCAACGTCAACTCATGTATGTGAAAAAAGAGTGCGATTTCAAGTATATTCGTATGCACGGCTTGTTGACCGACGATATGGCAGTTTACAGTGAAGACAAAAATGGAAATCCGAAATACAACTATCAATATATTGACGAATTATACGATTTCTTACATCGTATTGGCATGAAACCATTTGTGGAACTGGGCTTTATGCCATCGGCGTTGGCAAGCGGTCAAAAAACAGTTTTCTGGTGGCGTGGCAACGTTACACCTCCGAAGGATTACGACAAATGGGCTGGACTCATTCGGAATCTAACGCAACATTTCACCGAACGATATGGCAAGGAAGAAGTTAGTACGTGGTATTTTGAGGTATGGAATGAGCCAAATTTAAAAGCATTTTTCACCGGAACACAAGCCGAATATTTTAAAATGTACGAATATGCATCAAAAGCAATTAAAGGAGTTTCTGCCG
Source organism: uncultured Bacteroidales bacterium (assembly GCA_903830915.1). Classification (GTDB taxonomy): domain Bacteria; phylum Bacteroidota; class Bacteroidia; order Bacteroidales; family Paludibacteraceae; genus Paludibacter. The sequence goes on along the minus strand of CAIKVR010000372.1, from coordinate 5,889 downwards.
ATTATCGGGTTGGTGGTCCTGCCACAGCAGGTGCTGCATGGGTTCCTGAAACAATTGAATTTTGTGCGAAAAACAATCTCCCAATTGATTTTATTACAACACATGCTTATGGTGTAAAAGGAGGTTTCCTTGATGAGTATGGTGAGTCCGGAACTATTTTAGAAAAACGTTCGAATAGCATTTTGAGCGATGTGCTGAGAACGAAAAAAGAGATTGCAAACTCAGCCAGACCGAACATCCCGCAACATTACACAGAGTGGAGTGCTTCCTATACCCCTTCAGATCCAATACATGATAGTTATCATGAGGCATCCTTTATTCTGGAAAAGTTGAAACAGATTGGCGACAATGCCGCTTCTATGTCGTATTGGGTTTTTACAGATATTTTCGAAGAAGCAGGTCCACGATTCACGCCCTTTCATGGTGGTTTTGGATTAATTAATTATCAAGACATTAATAAACCTGCTTTTTATTCGTACCAATTCCTAAACAAAATGGGTGAAACAGAATTGGTTAGCAAAGATTCTTCCTCGTGGATTTGTAAAGATAAAAAAGGGAACTTGCAACTATTGGTTTGGGATTTTACTAATACGCATCCGGGTGATTCGGTGTTGAATCAGGTGTATTACAAGCGTGATTTGCCTGCCAAACCGAAAGGAAAAGTAAAGATTAATTTGACCAATATTCCAACCGGAAAGTATGTGTTGGAAATTTTTCAAACAGGCTATCGGGTTAATGATGCTTATGCTACTTATATGGATATGGGCTCACCCAATCAGTTGACCAAACAACAGGTTGAACAGATTAAAACGATAAACAATGGTGCTCCAATTTCAAAATCAATAGTAGAAGTGAAAAACGATAAATTATTTGTCAAAGAACTGGAAATTAGAGAGAATGATGTATTTTTGCTTGCTCTTAATAAAGTAAAATAAGTAGATTTATGAAACGAATTCTTTTTCTTTTCCAATTGATTGCAACACTGTGCGTCAATGCTCAAACTTCTCCCCAAATTATCAATGTGGAGGAACGAACAACGATTTCATTGGATGGACAATGGAAAACGATTGTAGATCCATTCGAAAATGGCTACTACGATTATCGTCGAGAGCCTTTCAAAGATGGTTTTGGCTACAGCACCGACAAAGATGTTGTAGATAAGTCGGTATTGCAGGAATGGAATTTCGCAACAGATAAAACCCTGTTTGTGCCGGGTGATTGGAATACGCAACGCCCCGAACTCTATTATTACGAGGGTACTGTTTGGTACCGCAACAGATTTCAATATCACCCGAAAAATAATAAACGTGTTTTCCTCCATTTTGCAGCGGTCAATTACGAAGCTATTGTTTTCCTGAATGGAAAAACAATAGGCAAACATGTGGGTGGTTTTACGCCCTTTAATTTTGAAGTTACCGGACTAATTAAAAGTGGCGAAAACTCATTAGTAGTAAAGGTGGATAATAAAAGAAAGCTTGAAGCAGTTCCAACTATAAATTCAGATTGGTGGAATTATGGAGGAATTACCCGTCAGGTTACGTTGATAGAAACCCCGGCTAACTTTGTGCGTGACTATTATATTCAGCTCAAAAAAGGGGATAGAAATATCATAAATGGTTGGGTGCAATTGGATGGGAATCAGTCAGACAAACCTGTAAAAGTTGAAATTCCTGAATTGAAAATCACTCAGAATCTGACTCCTGACTCCAAAGGTTTTGCCACATTTGAATGTAACGCAAAACCCACCTATTGGTCGCCGGAAAACCCCAAACTTTATTCGGTAAATATAGCCATTGACGATGAAGTTATTACTGATAAAGTAGGTTTTAGAACCATTGAAACGCAAGGAACAAAAATATTGCTGAACGGCAAATCTATTTTTTGCAGGGGTATTTGTATTCACGAAGAAGCTGCTTTCAGTAACCGCCGTGCTTCAACACCCGAAGAAGATTTGACATTGCTTCAATGGGCAAAAGATATGGGTTGCAACTATGTACGGTTGGCACATTACCCACATAATGAACAAATGATTCGGCAAGCGGAGAAACTGGGTTTGATGGTTTGGTCTGAAATTCCTTGTTACTGGACTATTCAGTGGTCTAACTCTGAAACGTATCAAAATGCAGAACAACAACTAACCGATATGATTACCCGCGACAAAAACAGGGCAAACATCATTATCTGGTCAATAGCTAATGAAACTCCACGCAGTCCAGAACGCCTTGCATTCCTGTCTAAATTAGCAACTAAAGCACGGTCACTCGATCCGGCAAGACTCGTTGCGGCAGCTATGGAGAAAGAAGAAATCAAACCCGGTTTAATGACAGTTGATGATGAATTAGGCAAGTTGTTGGATATAATCAGCTTTAATCAATATGTGGGTTGGTACGACGGACTGCCCGAAAAATGCGATCGTGTAAATTGGACTTTTTCTGAGCAGAAACCGGTTTTTATCAGCGAATTTGGAGGTGAAGCATTGTATGGTTTTTCTGGTGGAAAAACTGAACGCTTTACTGAAGATTATCAGGAAGATTTGTATATCCGAAGTGTGAATATGTTGAAAAGAATCCCCGGATTGGCTGGTACAACTCCCTGGATTTTAAAAGATTTCCGTTCACCACGCCGACAACTTAGATATTTCCAGGATGATTTTAATCGCAAAGGATTAGTATCCGATCAGGGACAAAAAAAGAAAGCTTATTTCATCATGCAGAAATGGTATGAAGAGTTGAAAAAACAATACAAGTAAACTTCTAAAAATCATTTATATTCAATTTATTAAAGCCCCATTTTTGGGGCTTTTTTCATTTGTCATGCTTTCAAAATGGATATAGCAAAAAAAACTTCATTTACTCGTGTGTTTGAATATAGTTTGCCGTCTTACTATTAAACACCCATAAAATTCTAATTTATAAATCTACATTATTAAACCGTTAAAAGAAAATCATGAAAAAACTTGGACTTCTTCAATTGTTAATTGTGCTGTTTTTCCTAAGCAGTACTGCACAGACTTTCACCAACCTGAATCTTCAAGGAATGGGATTTGTGACTGGGATGAAAATGCACCCATCAGATGCTACTTCCAAATTTATTCGTACCGATGTTGGTGGTGCTTATCGTTTCGATGCAGTAAATTCAAAATGGTTACCAATTACAGATGGACAACTGGAAAGTTATAGCATTATTGCCATGGCCATTGATCCAACAAACTCAAGCAACGTTTGGTTAGTTGCAGGCGGTTCGGAAAATAACAACGTAGCTGTTTTGTATAAATCAACCGACAAAGGAACAACATGGACAAAATCAAGCACTTTTCCAAGCTCAATTTATGGTAATGGAAATAGTACCTATTTCAGATGGGCAGATTACAGATTGGTTATTGACTCAAGAAACGGGGGCAAATTGATGCTGTTTGGTTCTGAGCAAAATGGCTTATGGAAAAGTACTGATGCCGGCGTAAATTGGTCTCAAATATATATTGAAGACTTACCTTATGGCACACCTGACGCAGGTGGTATTACCTTTTGTGCTATTAATTCCATGTCAGGAAGTTCGACAGTTACTTCAACTACTTTTTATGTTGGTGTTGTTGGTTACGGTGTGTATGAAACTAAAGATGGTGGTCTTAGTTACACCTTAATTCCAGGAATTGACCCTGCAGATAAGCCGGTAAGTGGTATGGTAGTAGGAGGATCGCTCTATGTTGTTACAAGCGACCAAGTTAACGAATATAATATTGGAACAAGTAGTAAAGTTTATAAATATACCGGAACAGGGTCTTTTGTAGATAAAAGTCCTAAAACTTGGCATAGTGTACTACATGGATTTGCGGGTATTGATGTTGATCCAACCAATCCAAACCGTGTGATTACTGTTGAATGGAATCCCGGTGATACTTATGGCATCCATATTACAACTGATGGTGGTACTAATTGGACGCATCCCGGATTTTTACCAAGAGTACAAGCTGCATGGATGCCAGGTTGGGCTTCTTGGGCGTACTCAAGTTTTATTATGTTTGATAGAACGAGTTTAAATCAGGTTTTTGTTGGAACAGGATTTAACGTATTTAGTACTCCGAATATAACATTATCACCTTTAACATGGACTGCACAAGCTAAAAATCTTGAAGAATTATGTGTTGGTAATTTATGTGTAGCACCTTCTGTTGGAGGTCCAGCATTACATATTGCATTTCAGGATTTTATTGGGATGACTATTAAAGATAAAACTCTTGTTCCTAATACAACAGCTTTCACAGATATTGTACCACCTGCTACTACAGCATCTGCTCAATTTGGAATTGGTACAGGAATCGACTATTGTGTTGCAAACCCAAATGTAGTTGCAATTGTTGGTAGCACCGAAAATGCTCCAATTACGGCAAAAGCAAAATATACTATCGATGGTGGTACTACCTGGAATAATTTTCCTACAATGTTTACGGATGCTCAAAATGGAAATATCGCTATTTCTGCAACCAATGAGAGTAATTGGGTTTGGGCACCAAATAATCAAGCCAGTTTCTCTTGCATGCCAAATTATACTATTGACAAAGGTGCGACATGGACTCAATGTGCTGGTCTTCCTACTACAAAAAATGAAGCTTTACACATGTGGTCAGCCGGTACTCCTCTTATCTCAGATAGAGTAGCAGCCAATACATTTTATTATTATATACAAAGTGCTGGTAAAACAGAGCTTTACAAAAGTACCGATGGTGGAGCAACTTTCACTAAAATCAATACTACCCTTGAGGCAAATTATGCAATGAAATTAAAAGCAGTACCCGGAAAACAAGGTCATTTGTTTTTCTATGCCAGAAGCAACGGTAATTTAATGCACTCTACAGATGCAGGTACTACTTTTACTGCTGTAAGTAACGTAACAAGCGTAAAAGGGATAGGATTTGGAAAAGCGATAGCTCCTTCAACTGAACCAACTGTATATTTAGTTGGTAGTATAAACGGCATTCCCGGATTATACTTTTCAACCAATTATTGCAACACATGGAATGCAAGCCCATCCAGTAAGCTACCAATCGAATTAGTTTCTGATGTTTCGGGTGATTTACGTGAAGATAAATTAGTGTATTTTTCTACAATTGGTCGAGGTGTATTATATACTAATGTAACTGCACCAACTGCTGTACAACAAATTGCTGAAAATAATACCAATGCTCGTATTTACAGTAAAAACGGGCAAATTGCCATTGATCTTTCCGAAGTAACAGGTACATCAATTGTAACTGTTTGTGACACCAAAGGTAGTACTATAAAATCTTTAAATAGTTCGGGTTCTGAGCTACTGAATATCAATGTAGCCAATAAAGGAATCTACATTGTTCGTGTAAAAAATGCGGACAAACAATCAACTCAAAAAATCGTGTTGCTTTAGTTTTAATAAATTGCTTCGACGAAGCTAAATCGGCATCGTCGAAGCAATAATGCGATCACCTTCACACATAAAAATCTTTAAATTAAAATAACTTTAAAAAATTACAGGAATGAAAACAAAAAAACTACTATTTATTCTCGCAGCAATTAGTTTTACAAATCTTTTTGCAACCAATTACGATGTATCGGTATATACAGATGGTGCTGCAACTGACGTAAATACATTGCGTTGGGCTATCACACAAATAAATCTAAATTCTACTGGTTGGGATGTTATCACTTTTAGTGGAACACCTTCGCCAATTACATTGACAAGTACTTTGCCTGATTTGAGTAAAAATATGGCTATTAATAATGTAGGTAGTCAAATGATTACTATTAAAGCCTTTCCTGGAAGCAGGATTTTTAAAGTCAATGGTTCATGGGTTGAAATGTATTATTTGACGCTACAAGATGCTAGTACCAATGCAAATGGTGGAGCGGTATGGAATAG
>CAIKVR010000371.1 GCA_903830915.1 uncultured Bacteroidales bacterium | reverse complement strand
GTATGGAGAGATGCACCGTTATATACCTTTTCTTGCCAAAAATGCAGGATTTACTAAAATTGGTGAAAAGGTTGTTGAACACCGTAAACGTCAGTTTGGAGAAACAAAATTTGGATTAAATCGGTTCGTGAATGGTTACCTGGATCTTTTGACATTATGGTTTTTGTCTAAATTTGGAAAAAAACCAATGCATTTTTTTGGTTTGTATGGAAGTTTAATGTTTATTCTAGGTTTTTTTGCAGTTGTTACAGTTGGGGTTAATAAACTTATAGCTATAATTGAACATGTAAGGGCTCCATTAATCACAGAAAGCCCGTATTTTTACTTGTCAATACTTGCAATGATTCTAGGCACTCAATTATTTCTGGCAGGCTTTATTGCAGAAATTGTAGCCAGAAACTCAACTGAACGCAATAATTATCAGATTGAAAAAGAAATCTAATTTGATAGGAAGATATTAATTGTTTTGAAAATGAAACAACTACTTATAGTCGGAGTTGGAGGATTTATTGGAAGTATTGCCCGATTTGGTATTTCAAAACTAAATCTGTACGGAAATCTTCTTTCCATCCCAATGGGTACTCTTACTGTAAATATACTTGGTAGTTTTCTTATTGGAATTATTACCGGCATTTCTGCAAAAAGTGAAATAATATCTCCCGGTTTAAGGTTATTCTTGATGGTTGGAATATGTGGTGGTTTTACTACCTTTTCATCGTTTACAAACGAAAATTTGACTCTTTTTCAAAATGGTCAATTACTTTCAGCTTTGGTTTACACCGGATTAAGCATATTTCTTGGTTTTACTGCTGTTTATATTGGTTTTCTACTAACTAACTGGTTCTGAAATGGAAATAACTGAACTTCTTAAAATCATACTCCCCGCTTTGCTGGTGCTTTTGACGGCTTATTTATTATTAGATAAGATGTTGAAAAACGAGGAAAAGCGTCGTCAATTTGAATTGTCGAAAGAAAATATATCAAAGGTGACTCCGATACGTCTTCGAGCCTACGAAAGAATTATATTGGTATTAGAACGAACGTTACCGGCCAATTTGGTATTGAATACTATCAAACCTGAAATGTCTAATTTAGAATTGCATGGTCAACTCCTGACAACTGTACGAAATGAATTCTCGCATAATATATCCCAGCAAATTTATGTGAGTGATGAACTTTGGATGCATATTCGTGGAGCACATGATTGCTTACTTAAATTAGTCAATACCTGTGCAGCACAATGTAATCCGGCAAATCCAGCAGCAGAACTTGCAGAACGAATAATTCAGATTTTTAGCTCTAGCGAAAAAACACCTTCTGAGTTGGCCATTGATAAATTAAAAAATGAAGTCAGAAGCTTTTTATAATCATCTGACTAACAATATGAAAATAAATCCTATAATAATCTCTTTTATTAGTATTTTGCTCCTTGCATCTTGTGCTATAGATGAACAGTGCAGACAAAATAAAACAGTACAATTGGGTGCAACATTCTACCATATTACCAAGAATCAAACTACAGGTGCAATTAATAGAACTTCGCTTGCTATTGATAGCATTACAATAGCTGGTTTAATGTACGATACTGTTACCAATAAATATATTAAATCAGACTCTGTTATTTATAACAAATCAAAAGCAAAGAGCAATATTTATCTGCCACTGCATAAATTCGAGAATGCTTCAAAATATGAAGTTGTTTTTAATAACGTAATAGATACCCTGACGGTACTACATACGAATATTAATCAGTACTTATCGCTTGAATGTGGTTGTATGATAGTGCATAGCATTGATACAGTATTAATGACTAACAACTTTAAAATTGATTCTATTCGGATTATTAACCATGATGTTAAAACTGAGAATGCAGAAAATATTCGTATTTATAAGTAGTTTGATAGTTTGTATGTTTTCGGTTGGTAGTTATGCTCAGAAAATAAAGAAACCAGAACCCGATTTAATTCCTGTATTTAATGGAATAACAATTCAGGGAGACATTGCTTTGGTTGTTAGTTCATTAGTTTCGGGTGGTGAGACTTTTACATACGAAGCCAGCACACAGGTAGATTTAAAACATAAGTTTTTTCCAATACTGGAAATCGGATATGGCGGTGCTAATAAGACATCCAATAATGCGATTAATTTCAAAAACAGTGGATTATTTGAACGTATTGGTATTGATATTAATTTGCTCTCTCCTAAAAAAGATGAGAAACCTACTTCAAATTTGTTTTTGGCAGGAATAAGATTAGGTATGTCTGGCTTTCCATACAGTATTTCAAATGTAATAGTTACTGATGATTATTGGGGGAAAACTCAGACGTTAAATTACTCAAATCAAACAGCTACAAAAATCTGGTATGAATTAGTTTTAGGAGTAAGAGTAGAAGTGACCAGAAACATTTTTATGGGTTGGAGCGTAAGGACTCGGACTCTGATAAATCAGGATGTGACAGGTGTTGTTGCTCCTTGGTACATTCCGGGTTATGGAAATAATGCAGAAAATAACTGGGGATTTAATTATGTTTTAGGTTATAAATTCCAGATTTTGCCTAAAAAGAATACTCTCACAATTATGCAATTTGATTCTATTAATTATCAAAATAAAACAACAAACAACAAACCAAATTAATGATTATGAATTCAATTCAAGAATTAAACCGTGCTGCCGACAATATTCGTATTCTGGCTGCATCGGCTGTAGAAAAAGCACATTCAGGACATCCTGGGGGAGCAATGGGTGGCGCCGATTTTATCAATGTTCTTTACTCGGAATTTTTGGAATATGATCCTCAAAACCCGAAATGGGAAGGTCGTGACCGTATGTTCCTCGATCCGGGACACATGTCGCCTATGTTATATTCTGTTTTGGCATGCACAGGCAAATACACAATGGAAGAATTGGCACAATTCCGTCAGTGGGGAAGTCCAACTCCCGGACACCCAGAAGTTGACATTATGCGTGGCGTTGAAAACACTTCTGGTCCGCTTGGTCAGGGACATACGTATGCTGTAGGTGCTGCAATAGCTGCAAAATTCTTGAAAGCACGTTTCGGTGAAGTGATGAGCCAAACCATTTACACATTCATTTCTGATGGTGGTGTGCAGGAAGAAATTTCTCAGGGAGCAGGTCGTTTAGCCGGTCACCTGGCATTGAATAACCTGATAATGTTCTATGATTCGAATGACATTCAGCTTTCAACAGAAACCAATGCAGTTACAAGCGAAAATGTAGCACAAAAATACTTAGCCTGGGGTTGGAAAGTAATTGAAATCAATGGAAATGATGCTGTTGAAATTCGTACAGCCCTTAAAGAAGCTAAGGCAGAAACAAAAAAACCAACACTCATTATTGGTAAAACCATTATGGGTAAAGGAGCTTTAAAAGCCGATGGTTCTAACTTTGAGCGTCAGTGTGCCACACACGGTATGCCACTGGGTGAATGTGGTGCATCGTACGAAGAAAGTATCAAAAACTTAGGTGGAAATCCTGAGAATCCATTTGTTCTTTTTGCGGAAACACAAGCGTTGTATGCAAAGCGTGCTGAAGAATTAAAAGCAATTGTTGCCAAAAAACAAGCTACAAAAGCTGCATGGGCAAAAGAAAATCCTGCATTGGCAACCAAACTGGAAGTTTTCTTCTCGGGTAAAGCTCCAATTGTAAACTGGGATGCTGTAGTTCAAAAATCGGGACAAGCTACACGTGCTGCCTCTGCAACTGTTTTAGCAGAACTGGCAAAACAAGTTGAAAACATGGTAGTTTCGAGTGCCGATTTATCAAATTCTGATAAGACTGATGGATTCCTTAAAAATACAAAAGCATTTACTAAAGACGATTTCTCAGGTGCATTCCTGCAAGCTGGTGTGGCTGAATTAACCATGGCTTGTGTTTGTATAGGTATGAGCTTACATGGTGGAGTAATTCCGGCTTGTGCTACATTCTTTGTCTTCTCTGATTATATGAAACCAGCTGCCCGTATGGCTGCTTTGATGGAACAACCAGTCAAATTTATCTGGACTCATGATGCGTTCCGTGTAGGTGAAGATGGACCAACTCACGAACCGGTTGAACAGGAAGCTCAAATCCGTTTGTTAGAGAAACTTAAAAACCACAAAGGACACAATTCTATGTTGGTTTTACGTCCGGCAGATGTTGAAGAAACAACCATTGCCTGGAAAATGGCGTTGGAAAATACTCATACTCCGACTGCGTTGATTCTTTCCCGTCAGAATATAGTTGATTTACCTTCAGCGAATGGTCGTAAAATAGATTCTGCACAAGCTGAAAAAGGTGGTTATGTGGTAGAATGTGATGGTAATCCTGATGTAATTTTGGTTGCTTCAGGTTCTGAAGTATCAACTTTATACGAAGGAGCAGCTTTACTTCGTGCCGATGGAATTAAAATTCGTTTGGTTTCAGTGCCTTCAGAAGGATTATTCCGCAGTCAATCAGCAGAATATCAGGAAAGTGTATTACCTAAAGGAGCTAAAATCTTTGGTTTAACTGCCGGTCTTCCTGTAAACCTTGAAGGACTTGTTGGCTCAAATGGTAAAGTATTTGGTTTAGAATCATTTGGTTATTCTGCACCATACAAAATACTTGACGAAAAACTTGGTTTTACAGGCCAAAATGTTTACAATCAGGTAAAATCAATGCTATAATAATTAGGAAGCAATAGGTAGGGAGTAATAGATAAGCAAATTGTTTATTTATTATTCCTTACTTTTTATTTCTTCTTACTGCTTAGCTTTTAAATTCTTGCTCTTCTAAAATGGATATTTTCTCAATAATTATAATCGGTATTGGTTTAGCCATGGATTGCTTTGCAGTTTCAATCAGCAAAGGGATTTGTGTGCCAAAATTTCATTTCGGTAATACATTCCGAATGGCTTTTTTGTTTGGATTATTTCAATCAATAATGCCATTAATAGGTTATTTTGCCGGAAAAGCGTTTATTCGTGAAATGAACAGCTATGATCATTGGATAGCCTTTGGTTTACTGGGAGTTATAGGAAGCAAAATGCTGATAGAAGGACTTAAACCAATTAATACGGATTGTGATATTGTTCAAAATCCGTTTAAATGGCGTACACTTTTCACGTTGGCAATAGCTACAAGTATAGACGCTTTGGCAACCGGAGTTATATTTGTTCCGTACCCCGCTTTTATTTGGATTGCTATATTAATTATTGGCAGCATAAGTTTTATTTTTTCATTTGTCGGAATGGGTATCGGCATCCATTTCGGAAAACGTTTTCATTTTAATGTCGAGATTCTTGGAGGTATCATTTTGATAGGCATAGGGTTGAAAATTCTGATTGAACATCTTTATTTTTAGCTGATTCTCCGGAATCCGACAATTTTATAAACACTTTAATAACTAACTATTATTCATGTATTTTAAAAAATTGTTCCCGATTTTCTTTTTTGTTATTTCTATTTCAGTTTCGGCACAGGATGTCGGTATAAAAACCAAGATTTATGGTTTTGTACGAAATGATTTCTTTTATAATTCCCGCAAAAGTGAAGAATCAACTGATGGGGTTTTTAATTTCTTTCCAAAACCTATAGAATTAAGTTCCGAAACAGATAAAAATGCAATTCCACAAGCTGAACTTATCAGCGTAAATACCCGAATCGGGCTGGATATCTCTGGCTCAGAACTTTTTGGTGCTAAATCGTCTGCACGCATCGAAACAGATTTTGCAGGTACAGGTACTACTTTTTTTCTTTTGCGCTTACGTTTGGCATATATGAAGTTAAACTGGAGTAAAACCGAGCTAACCATTGGCCAGGACTGGCATCCGCTTTTTGGAAGTGTTGCACCTAATGTTTTGTCTTTAAATGGAGGTGCTCCGTTTCAACCATTTAACCGTAGCCCTCAAATTAAATTCAGGTATTTGGCAAACAATAGTCTTTCGGTAATTGCATCTGCACTTTATGAAACCCAATTTGCGTCACAAGGACCCAATAACGCAACGTCCACTTATATGAAAAATGCCATGATTCCTGAACTGTTTTTGGGAGCTGAAGTTAAATCGATTCATTGGACTTCAGGAGTTGGCGTTGATGTAAAAACTATAAAACCGGATGTCAAAAAGCTAACATCATTTACAGCTGCTGCTTATTCTCAATTTACCGATAAAAATTTGCAGTTAAAAGCCAAGGTAACTCTCGGACAAAACACCACCGATTTAGGTATGATTGGCGGATATGGTGTTAGTAAGTATGCAACTGATTCAATTACTGTTTTGGCGTACACAAATCTGAATACTTTAAACTCATGGTTTAATGTAGTTTACGGTTCAAAAATACAGCTGGGATTATTGGTAGGTTATTCACAAAACCTGGGTGCTGAGAAAGAATTTGATTACAGAAAAGGATTGAAATTAACCGCTTATGGATGTGGATTCTATGATTCAGGACAACAACTTATTGACCGGCTAATCCGTATTTCGCCACAAATCAGTTATAACTTACAGAATCTTAAATTTGGTTTGGAGCTCGATTACTCGTCTGCTGTTTTTGGTAATATCCAACGTGATGGTAGAGTTTCGTCGCCATATAATGTAGATAATAAGCGGGTTGTTGCAACAATGAGTTATCTGTTTTAATAAACTAATGGAGATCTCATTCATGAGAAATTTTTTCAGAAAAAATTCAGCAGCATACAAACCATGATAGGGTTAGGGCTGCAATTTTAGTTTCGTTATCAATAACAAACATTAATTCTACAGATGTTTTAATGGAAAATATTTCCAATTATTTGTGAAAATCTATAGTTGAAAGCAAAATAAATACATTATTATTCGTTAAATCAATTTTTTTTCCTAATCTTTGCGGGTAATATGTTTAACTCAATAAATTCAGATAATATGAAGAAAATCATTCTTTTTCTCTTTTTACCACTTTCAATAATGGTATTCCATGGCTGTAATGAAGATAAAGTAAGTCAGGTTCAAAAAAACGGAGCAATTGAAACGAGTATTCAGGTAGATCATTTAAATGACAGTTTGGATGTTCTGATTAGTACAAATAAAGTTTGGGCTCATAATGTGCTTGTAAAAACTACCGTTCATCGTGATACAATTCCTGGATTGGGAATAACCAGTGAACAAGCTGAAAATGAAGAGGGAGATACAAAAGATGTTTACCTGAAAAAGGATTATGAATTGTATCTTACCGTAAAATAGACATGAAGAAATCGAAAATCATAAAACTGGTTTTGGTTGCCACGGCTTTATCTTCGTGCAACAATCATAGAGCAGACCACGACCGAAAGGTTTATATGCGTTCGGACACTACAGCCGGTTATTCACGTACTGAAGGTCATTCACATTTTGGTGGATTTTACGTGTTTCGTCCGTATGGAATATTTACTCCCGGAGGATATTATCGAGCCGGGTATTACTCCGGAGGTATTCACGAAAGTTCGAACATTGGGCATAGCTCATTTAAAAGCGCAACAGTTCGGGGTGGTTTTGGAAGCAGTACGTTTCATGTTTCTTCATAGAAAAACGGCATGAAAAGAAGAACCACCACGCCACGTACTGATTGGCAAAAGAAAGTTGAAGAACTCGGATTTGGTTTCCATACCTTAGATACAACGTATTGGGATGAATCGGTGTATTACGAGTTTAGCTTAACCGAAATTGACCGAATTGAAAAGGCTACAAACGACCTTTGGGAAATGTGTCTGGAAGCTGTACAACATGTTATTGACAATAAACTTTATCGTCGTTTTCATATTCCCGATTGGTTTATTCCCCATCTTGAAGATAGTTGGAATAACGATGCTCCGGCAATTTATGGTCGTTTCGATTTTTCGATGAAAGATGGCATTCCCAAATTACTCGAATTCAATGCTGATACACCTACATCGTTGTTTGAAGCCTCAGTGGTTCAATGGTACTGGTTGCAGGATAAATACCCCAAAAACGACCAGTTCAATTCAATTCACGAAAAGCTGATTGCATACTGGAAATATCTGAAAGAATATCTGCAAGATGGCATTTTGCATTTTTCGGCAGTTGAAGAGAATTTGGAGGATCTCACCACAACCGAATATATGCGCGATTGCGCTATTCAGGCCGGCCTTGATACAAAATTTATCAATTTAATGGATATTGGTTGGAACAGTGACTATAAAGAATTCCGCGATTTAGATGATACGGCTATTAAAAATATTTTCAAATTATACCCCTGGGAATGGCTCGTGAATGAGGAGTTTGGAAATCATATTATCCCTGATAGAAATAAAACCTTCTGGATTGAACCTAGCTGGAAAATGATTTTATCTAATAAAGCTATATTACCCGTTTTGTGGAAACTAAATGAAGGACATGAAAATTTATTGCCTTCGTTTACAGAGTTTGATAAAATGTCGCTTGGTTTCAGCTATGCCAAAAAACCAATTTTATCGCGCGAAGGAGCCAACATACAACTTTTTAGCAATGGCAGCCTGATTTCAGAGACCAAAGGAGATTATGGAGAGGAAGGCTTTATTTATCAGGAACTTTGTACATTACCCGAATTTGATGGCAATTATCCGCTAATCGGAAGTTGGGTTGTTGGTCAGGAAGCTGCCGGAATTGGAATACGTGAAACTAATTCTCTGATTACTGATAATTTAAGCAGGTTTGTACCACATTTGATAAGTTGAATTAGAAAGTATAACTATTGAAATTAAGACAAGATTTTAGATTTTTCATTTTCAATTTAAAATTCAAACCATTCCTCATTATATCAGAACCTTGAAATTAATAACAAAAATTTTATAATAATATCTTTGTACTGTAATTACATTATTCTATCTTTGTGCTTTAAATTAATTTTGTAACAATGTTGCATTTTTATATAGGTTTTAATTAATTGATATACAAATAAAACACGCTCATATTAACTTGTGTACTTACGGATGTGTAAGTTATAGTTTTGTTTAGTGTACTTTAGGCGCAGATGGTGAAATTGGTAGACACGCTACTTTGAGGGGGTAGTGCCGGTTACGGTGTGTGAGTTCGAGTCTCATTCTGCGCACGATATTTTTATAAAGTCCTGATTTTCAATAACCTCCAAGTTCAAGTATAGTTAAAGTGCATAAACTAGTGCATAAATTTATACTTGTTTGAAAACTCAGAAACCCTCTACCATACCAAAACTTTGTTCCTGTAAAGGAGATATATAACAAAGTTTTGGTATGTTTTTTTACGACACCGATACACTTCTAGCCGTCGTAGCTTCGGCTTATCTACCAGACTGAATAATATAATTGCGCAATTCAGAATTGAATTCGTCTTTTTCAAGTAAGTCTTCCATGTTGAGATGCATCCGGTATCGCCAGCTATGCATCGAATTGGAAGGTACATTGATTCGTTCTTCGTGCGGATTTTGCCGACGAACAGAATCGGAAATACTTAGTAAATCCTGCATTTGGAAAATACTCCACATAGCCGGAGAATAAAGATGTTGCAATAAAATATCACGACAAATCCACCAATCACAGAAATAAGGTGCTGTTCCCCAATGACCAAGTTGAGAATTGAAGAAACGTTGAGTCACACCTCTGTCTTCTTCCCACCAACCACGTATAGTACTCATATCGTGGGTCGAAGGTGTTACAACTGATAAATATGGAGCATCAGCCGGATGAAAGAATTCAATTTTATTCGATTTTGGTGCTCGTTGTACTTCTAGGCTCAGAATACCCAGATTATTCATTACAGAAGTTACACATGCAGTCATCATGCCCAGATCTTCCCCACAAATAAGCATATTGGTGGCACGTTTCAGCGCCGGAAGTTTATCCATTCCAGAATCATACCAGTTTGAATCCTGACGTTTAAAGAAATAATCCACATAAATTTCATTTAAACGATCTTTGGTATAGTTATCCAAATCACGATACGACCTTATAGATTGAAGACCAAAACGTGGATAGAACTGCGTACTATTACTCCCTTCAACTTCAAAGAATAAAACGTTTGATATTAAATCAAATAATCCCCACATTAAACGTTCTGAAATCAGACCGTCTTTAAATTTATTTTCAACTGATAATTGGGTGCGATAATCTTCTTTGACTCGGTAATTCCAACCATCTTCAATTTGCAAACAATTTATTTTCACCCAATTAGTCTCTTCACCGAAGAAATCCCAAAGTATTGAATCTGTAATATAGGGCTTACAATAACGATTGTAGTCGAACCAAAGTCCTTTTTCTGAGAATTCATTGATATGTACAGGAACTGAAGGATTTAAATGACCCATAATACCTTCAATTTGATTCGTTGGTATCTGCCAAATTCGAAAAAATCCAAGAATGTGGTCTATTCTGAAAGTGTCAAAATAGTTCGACATTTGAGAAAAACGTTTTTTCCACCAATCGAAACCGGTTCGTTCAATCATTTCCCAGTTGTAAGTTGGTAGTTCCCAGTTTTGTCCTTTGACTGCAAACATATCTGGAGGTGCACCGGCTTGCATATTCATGTGGAATAATTCAGGATTTACCCAGGTATCCACACTGTTGCGATTTACCCCGATAGGAATATCACCTTTCAAAACCACTCCATGCTCATGAGCATAATTAGCTGCATCCGAAAGTTGTACATGTAAATGATACTGAATAAAGTAGTTAACTGCGATATCATCGAAATGAGCTTGTGTAGTTTCTGAGAATTCGGCAATCTTTTTGGAATCATAATGTGCATAATCTTCCCACTGACGGTAATCGGAAGTGCCAAACCTGTCGCGTAAAACACAGTAAACAGCGTAAGGTGTGAGCCAGTATTCATTGTTTTTGAAAAATGCTTTAAAATCTTTACTTTTCAAAAATTTATCTTTTTGTTGCAAGTAAAGTTCCCGAACATATTCAAGTTTGTAATTGATAACCTCAAGAAATGAAACAAGCTCAAGATTGTTAAGTTCCTCTTTTTTTGAATTGTAAAGCTGTTGTAGTGGATTTGAATCTGCTAATGTACCTATCGCAGATAAATTAAGGAATAACGGATTCAAGGCAAATGCCGATATAGCAGCATAAGGTAATACGTCAGCATCTGTATGAGTTCCTATAGTATCGTTGAGGGGCAAGACCTGAATTAATTTTAAACCAACTTTTTGAGCCCATTGAACCAGTAATTTCAAATCACCAAAATCGCCTACTCCAAAACTATTTCGTGTACGAATGCTGAAAACAGGTAGTCCAACACCAGCTCCTTTCCAGGAATTATTTGCAATCTGTACAAATCCATCAGTTTTTTGAACTATCGTTTTTTTTGAGTTATATACAGGTACAACATGATCGGAGCCAGACTCAAAATACCGAAACTGCCCTGTTTTTGAATCACAAATACCATATTTGTAATGTACATCATGTTTTACCTTGCTAAAATCAAGTTTTACGAACCATAGATTATCATCATTTTTAGACAATAGTACAGGATTTGTAGTCGACCAGCTACCTAATTGTTCACAGTCACCAATTACACAAAGTGATTCGTTTTTGCCGATTAATGGCATTTTTACACTTAAAATATGAGTGTATTTTTTTACTGTTGTTGAAATATCAGCCGTTATATCTGTTTTGTTCTTCAATAATACATCCTGAAAGGGGGTAGATAAAAAAACATTTTCAATGCTTGAAGGTGAATTCCATGAATCGATACAGAAATAATGTTCTGTTTTAGCAGGGTCAAGTACAATTAACCGGTCATTTCCCCATTCTTCATCGAATTTCCCGGTATGTTCGTTAAAAAGAATATATCTGTAAGTTAGTTTGAATCCCTCTGTGTGATTAATTTCAATCTCTGCTGTCCAATTCTCCGGTGATTGAAAATTCAGTGAGATTGCTTTTGAATCATCATTGTTACCTAATTCCGGAATATTGCCACACACAAGTAAACGCTGTCCCCAGTATGTGTAATATGATATTTTAAAATGTAATTTCATAGAGTCCTGAATAATAGATTTTTAGGTCATACACTATTTATAACCATTCAAAAATACAGCTAATTTATAACTTGCATTTTCAACATCTTTAAAAATATGCAATATTTTATTTCAAACGTTTGCGGAGTTAATCGGTATTTTCAAATTTGTATTGTAAATTAACCAATAATAGATATTATTTATACTGCATTTTTAATCAATAAATATTCATGAGATATTTAAGGGACTTTATTGTCTTTTTTAATATTTTATTCCGTACTTTTGTTGAAAATTTTCAACCTTCATACAACAATCACATGCAGGCTTCAAGTTCACAATTCAAAATCTTCTCAGGTTCAAAAAGTCGTTATCTTGCCGAAAAAATTTGTCAAAGTTTAGGATGTCCACTAGGAAATATGAAAATTCAGCATTTTTCTGATGGTGAATTTGCAGTTTCTTACGAAGAATCTATTCGGGGTCAATACATTTACCTGATTCAGTCTACTTTTCCGAATGCTGATAATCTACTTGAACTTTTGTTGATGATAGATGCGGCCAAGAGGGCTTCGGCATACAAAATCATTGCCGTAATTCCATATTTTGGTTGGGCGCGGCAGGATAGAAAAGATAAACCTCGTGTGTCAATTGGTGCAAAATTGATTGCTGATATGCTTGGTGTAGCAGGTGTAGATCGTATCATCACAATGGATCTTCATGCTGACCAAATTCAGGGATTTTTTGATATACCTGTTGACCATTTATATGCATCAACAATATTTGTCCCTTATATCAAATCATTAAAGCTTAAGAATCCGGTAATAGCATCTCCCGATGTTGGTGGTTCAAAGCGCGCTGGTTCATATTCTAAATATTTGGGTATTCCTATGGTTATTTGTTACAAAACACGTGAAAGAGCCAATGTTGTGGGCGAAATGACTATCATTGGTGAAGTCTACGGCAAAGACGTGATTATTGTAGATGATATGGTTGATACAGCAGGAACACTTTGTAAGGCAGCTGATATTATGAAGGCAAAAGGAGCACGTAGCGTTAGAGCTATTGTTTCTCATGGTGTTATGTCGGGTGAAGCTTCGCAACGTGTGATGGATTCCGGACTTGAAGAAATAGCATTTACAGATTCAATTCCTTTTGATTTGGAGCGGTGTTCAAAAGCAAAAACTCTTACTATTGCCGATATGTTTGCGGACACTATTTCACGTGTTCAGGAACACAAATCAATCAGCGAACAATATCTTTTGTAATAATCCTTAAATTCACATAAACAAAAACCAACTTTAATCGTATAAAAAAAAGCTCCGAAGTTAGAACAACTTCGGAGCTTTTTATCAATGCGTAATGAGATATATTAAAGTTTAATCTTAGTTGAAGCGTTACCAACACGAACTACATAAAGTCCTTTGGCTAAGTCATTCAATTGAATTGATCCACCAGCCAATTTGTCAGATTGAACTTTAGCTCCTAATGTAGAATATACATCAATGAGTGAATTTTCAGCAACATTAGTTACATTTAATTTTTTACCAACCAATGTTACTTCTAATTTGTCAGCAGAGATAGGACTTAAACCTGTAGTTTTTTCACCAAAGAACATATTATCGTAGTATACTACAGCAGGAGTTTTATAAGTTCTGAATTGGAAACTGAAAGATGTAACAGGAAGATTAGCTGTACCACCAGTTGTAGCAGGAGCAGTTACATCACATGTATATTCATGCCAGGTACCTTTTGCATCTGGGAAATAAGCTGAACCTCCTCCAGGACCAAAAAGGGATAATGAATCAGTATGTGACAATGTTGCGTAAGTGTTTGTTGTGCCAACATTTAACCAGTCGGACCAAATTCTAGCATCAGTTCCATCACCTGTTTCAACATAATAACTCATTTTTAGAGTATAAGTTTTCCCGGGAGTAACGGGTACTATTTGTGAAATCGTATAAGTTCCACCTCCAGTTGCAGCAGCAACAACTTTTAATGCTTTAGTCCCTTCGCTAAATATTGTGGTGCTTGCTGTAGAACTAGCATAAGCTGCCGCAGTACTAGTAGGCATTATCCAACCATCCGGTGCCGTTCCATTTGTCCATGTTTCAAAACCTGGGTTAGTAAGCAAGTTAGTTTGTGCGTTAGCCAAAACAACACAAGCAATAAATGATAATAATAGAGTAATTTTCTTCATGTTTTTAATTTTTTAGAAGTGAATAAATAATTTGTTTTTTTACGCTGACAAAGATAATGTATATATATTACAAAAACAATACATTT
This sequence comes from uncultured Bacteroidales bacterium, assembly GCA_903830915.1. Classification (GTDB taxonomy): domain Bacteria; phylum Bacteroidota; class Bacteroidia; order Bacteroidales; family Paludibacteraceae; genus Paludibacter. Next base: position 10,122 of record CAIKVR010000371.1, on the reverse strand, counting down.
TTCGGCTATAAACGGATTTATTGCATTCGCAAATTAATGAAAATAATAATGCATTGATAATCAGCAAATAACAGATCGTCAATTAACTACCCATTATTAATACATTTTTTTAGATATAGAATTATTGTATTTAATATCTTTTTGATAGAAACTTATCAACAGTTATTACGTTAAGTTTTAAAATCCGTAAAAAAGTATTACTTTTGCAATCATTTTAAAATTAAATTAATGTCACAAAAGTTGACCCCCGAATATATCTTTGAAACAAGTTGGGAAGTGTGTAATATGGTTGGTGGGATTTATACCGTATTATCAACTCGTGCAGCCACTCTGGTTGAGTCATTATCCGATAAACTTATTTTTATAGGCCCTGATGTGTGGTTGGGTAAAGAAAATCCCTATTTTGTTGAAGATAAAGAGTTGTTGGCTGACTGGCAAAAGTACACCGAAAAAGAATATCAACTCAAAATACGGATTGGGCGTTGGAAAATACCTGGTAATCCCTTGGCGGTGTTAGTAGATTTCATGCCATTAATGGTTCATAAGAATGAAATTTATGGAAAGATTTGGGAACAAGTAGGAGTGGAGTCGATAGCTGCTTATGGCGATTACGATGAATCTTCCATGTTCGGATATTCTACGGGTATAATAATAGAAAGTTATTATCGCTTCTTCAATTTATCCAAAGACAATCAGGTAATAGCTCATTTCAATGAATGGATGACAACTTTTGGAGCATTTTTTATAAAACAAAATTTACCTGAAGTAGCCACGGTTTTTACAACACATGCCACATCCATAGGGCGCTCTATTGCCGGAAATCATAAACCCCTTTACGATTACCTGAACGAATATAATGGTAATCAAATGGCTCATGAGTTGAATATGGTTTCCAAACACTCTACTGAAAAGACTGCAGCTCACGTGGTGGACTGTTTTACTACAGTAAGTGAAATAACAGGCATTGAATGTGAGCAACTGCTTGATAAAAAGCCTGATGTAATTACTCCAAACGGTTTTGAAGATGATTTTGTGCCTAAAGGTAGATTATTCAATTCAAAACGAAAAGAAGCAAGAGCAGTTTTAAAAAATGTAACTGAAACTCTGCTTGGATATAAATTAGCTGAAAATGCGCTGTTTATTTCCACGGCCGGACGTTACGAATACAAAAATAAAGGAATTGACACATTTCTGGAGTCACTTAAACTTTTGAGTAATAATCCCGAATTAAAGCGGGAAGTTGTGGCGTTCATAATGGTTCCTGCACATATTAAAGGCTTCAGAACTGATTTGGCATCGGCTTTAGTACATCCCGGCACCGAAATTAATTCATGGAATAAGTTTACAACTCACGAACTGTGGGATTATTATGGTGATAATGTAATGTCGGCTATTCATTGGTTTCATTTCACCAATCAGGCTAATCAAAAGGTTAAAGTAATATTCGCACCATCTTATCTTAATGGTTCGGATGGTATTTTCAACAAAACCTATTATGACCTTTTAATAGGAATGGATTTGTCAGTCTTTCCATCGTATTATGAACCATGGGGTTATACTCCGCTTGAGAGCGTTGCGTTTTCAGTTCCCACTATCACAACTGATTTGTCGGGTTTTGGTCAATGGGTTTCACATAAACTTCACGATATTGAAAAAGGAGTTGGTGTGATTCATCGCTCAGATTATAATAGCTTTATAGTAGCAGAGCACATTGCCGAAATGATTTATAAATATACAGGATTTAATGCTGAAGGAGTCAAAAACATACGGAAACGGGCAGCTGTTATATCCGAAAAAGCACTTTGGAAGCATTTTATACAATACTACGAAAAGTCCTACACTATTGCGTTGAAAAGCAAGAAAAAAAGAAATGGGAAATAATAAATTTCTTGTTGATTTTTATTAAATAGTTTTATTAATATTCATTTATTTTGCATGCAATCGTTTGAAATTAATAAATCTTGTTTAAGTATTCAATGTTTCTGAAATTGGTACATTATGACTATTTTTGCACTGAATTTTTATTAAAATAGTGCTTATAATTATACTCACATCGAAATTGGTATTAGTTATTAATTAGACATTTAAAATTTATGAAAATTAAAGTAAACAACGTAAATGAAATAAACCTGAAGGAAATAAATGTAAAGTCGCATTTACCTGAAAGTTTAACTAAATTAGACGAAATTGCCCATAACATTTGGTGGACATGGGATAGCAAGGCTAAAAATCTTTTCCGTCAGATTGACGCTGAAGCATGGATTGAAGCATCTTCCAATCCTGTTTTATTGCTCAATATTCTTCCTTATGAAAAATTGGTTTCAATGGGAAATGATGTTGAATTTATCAAGAAAGTAGATGAAGTTTATCAAGACTTCAAAGCATATCTGAACGTAGAAAAAAATGCCAAAACTCCATCCATAGCTTATTTCAGCATGGAATTTGGTTTGACTGAGGTGCTCAAAATTTATTCTGGTGGTTTGGGTGTTCTTGCAGGTGATTATTTGAAGGAAGCCAGCGATTGCAATATTGATATGGCTGCTATCGGATTCTTGTATCGCTATGGATATTTTACCCAATCGCTTTCAGTTGATGGTCAGCAAGTTGCGGTTTATGAAGCACAGAATTTTAATAACCTTCCGCTGACTCAGGTAAAAGATGAAAACGAACAACTGCTGGTAGTTGAAGTTCCTTATCCCGGAAGAACAGTTTATGCTCACGTATGGAAAGTGTCCGTAGGTCGTATTCCATTGTATCTTCTTGATACAGATAATGATATGAACAGCGAGTTTGACCGTCCGATTACTCACCAGCTTTATGGCGGAGATTGGGAAAATAGATTGAAGCAAGAATTTTTGCTTGGTATCGGAGGTATTTTAACCCTTAAGAAATTAGGAATACAAAAACAGGTTTATCACTGTAACGAAGGTCATGCTGCTTTGATAAATGCTCAGCGTTTGGTTGATTTGGTTTCAGATAAAAGTCTGAATTTCAATCAGGCACTTGAGGTCGTTCGTGCCAGTTCACTTTATACAGTACATACTCCTGTACCAGCCGGACACGATAGTTTCGAAGAGTCACTTTTCCAAAAATACTTGAGTGAATTTCCATCAAAACTAGGAATAAGTTGGGATGATTTCATCAATATTGGTCGCGAACATCCCGGCGATCATAATGAAAAATTCAGTATGAGTACTTTTGCCTGTAATACCTGTCAGGAAGTGAATGGAGTAAGCTGGTTGCATGGTAAAGTTTCACAGGAAATGTTCAATCCAATTTGGAAGGGTTATTTCCCTGAGGAATTACATGTTAGTTATGTTACAAATGGAGTTCACCTCCCAACATGGACTTCTTCTGACTGGAAAGCTATTTATGAAAAGTATTTCACAAAAGCATTTTATGCTGATCAATCCAACATGAAAATATGGGAAGCTGTTTATAAAATTCCTGATGAGGAAATATGGCATACCCGCATGCACTTGAAAAATAAATTGGTTGAATATATCAAAGGTCAGTTCCGCGAGAATTGGTTGAAAAATCAAGGTGATCCGTCTCGTATTGTATCTGTATTAGAGTCAATTAATCCAAATGCATTGATTATTGGTTTCGGACGCCGTTTCGCAACGTATAAACGCGCTCATTTGCTTTTCACTGATTTGGAAAGACTGGAACGAATCGTAAATAATCCACATCAACCTGTGCAATTCCTTTTTACAGGAAAAGCTCACCCAGCAGATGGTGGTGGTCAGGGATTGATTAAGCGAATTATCGAAATCTCGCGTATGCCACAGTTCTTAGGGAAGGTAATTTTCCTCGAAAATTATGATATGCGATTGGCAAAACGACTTATTTCGGGAGTAGATATCTGGTTGAATACACCAACACGACCTCTCGAAGCTTCGGGAACTTCAGGTGAAAAAGCACAGATGAATGGTGTTTTAAACTTCTCTGTTCTTGATGGTTGGTGGCTCGAAGGCTATGTGAAAGGTGCAGGTTGGGCATTAACGGAAAAAAGAACTTACGAAGTACAGGAATTTCAGGATCAATTGGATGCTGCAACTATTTACAGTATGCTTGAGAATGAGATAGTTCCATTGTATTATGCTAAAAACTCCAAGGGATATTCACCCGAATGGATTCAGTATATTAAAAATTCTATTGCACAGATTACTCCACGGTTCACAACCAAACGAATGATTGATGATTATATTGATCGTTTTTATAGTAAACTTGCAAACCGTTCAGCAATACTGAATGCAGGCGATTACAAAAAAGCAATAGAAATTGCTGCCTGGAAGGAAAAAATTGCAGAAGGTTGGGATAAAATTCAGGTTTTATCGGTTGATATACCCGAAAAGCTAACTCACAATCCACAAGCAGGTGACACATATACTATTAATATAGCAATTGATGTTCATGAAATTAATGAAAAAGGAATTGGTATTGAACTTGTTGCAACTAAACTTAGTAAAACTTATGTAGATTCGCTTTATGATGTTGAAGAGCTTAAACTGGTAAAAACTGAAGGATCAAAAATGTATTTCAGTCTTGACTATCAGTTGAACAAAGCAGGTTCATTCAAATATGGTTTCCGCATGTTCCCTAAAAATGAAGATTTACCACATCGTCAGGACTTCTGCTACGTACGCTGGATTTAATAAATGTGATATACAAACAACAGAGGCTGATTCTATGGAATCAGCCTCTGTTGTTTGTAAGGAAATCTTATTATCAGATTCCAGCTATACGTTTTATTTCTTCAATTACTGCCTTTGCAAACGCATCGGCTTGTTCAGGAGTACCCGATTCAGAATAAATGCGGATAATAGGCTCTGTATTTGATTTGCGTAGGTGTACCCACCCGGTAGGAAAATCAATTTTTACACCATCAATATCATTCACCTCGTATTGTTGATAGGATCCTTTCACGGTAGCTAGTACTTTATCAACATCAATAGCTGGTGTAAGCTCAATCTTGTTTTTAGAAATATAGTATTCCGGATATGTTTTGCGTAATTCGGAGACTTTCAGTTTGCATTTTGCTAATTGGGTAAGAAATAATGCAATACCTACCAAAGCGTCCCGTCCATAATGACTTGCCGGATAAATCACCCCTCCATTTCCTTCACCACCAATAATCGCATTTGTAGCTTTCATGGCTGTCACAACGTTCACTTCGCCTACTGCAGCAGCTGTATAGTTTCCACCACGATTGTTTGTTACATCACGTAATGCGCGTGTTGAACTCAGGTTGGAAACAGTATTCCCGGGTGTATGTTGAAGCACGTAGTCTGCAATGGAAACCAGCGTGTATTCTTCGCCAAACATACTGCCATCTTCACAGATAATTGCCAAACGGTCAACATCAGGGTCAACCACAAATCCCACTTCTGCTTTACCTTGTTTCATTATTGCAGAAATCTCAGTGAGATGTTCCGGAAGTGGTTCGGGATTATGGGGAAATTGCCCGTTAGGTTCACAATATAGTTTTTCTATTTTTGAAACCCCTAACGCATGTAATAATTCAGGAATAGCTATACCACCTACAGAGTTTACACAATCAATAGCTACACTGAAATCAGCAGATTTAATTGCCTCTACATCAACTAGATTGAGTGATAGAACGCATTCAATATGTTTTTCAGTATAGCTGAAATTTTCTGTTAGCTTACCCAATTTATCTACTTCAGAGAAAATAAAAGATTCTTCTGCAGCAATTTTTAGAACGTTTTCACCTTCAACCGCATTCAGAAATTCGCCTTTTTCGTTTAGCAATTTAAGTGCATTCCATTGTTTCGGATTATGACTAGCAGTGAGGATAATACCTCCGGCAGCTTTTTCCATTGTAACTGCAATTTCAGTAGTAGGAGTGGAGGCTAAACCGATATTCACCACATCGAATCCCATACCGAGTAATGTACCGATAACCACCTGATTAACCATTTCACCCGAAATACGGGCATCCCTACCTACCACAATTTTGTTGGATTCAGTTTGCTTATTTGCTTTGATTTGTGTGGCATAAGCTGCGGTAAAACGCACAATATCAAGAGGATTTAATCCTTCACCCGCATTGCCACCAATTGTTCCGCGGATACCTGAAATTGACTTGATTAATGTCATAATATGATTTTTTGCATGAATTTATAATCTGTGATGAGAATCACAAAGAATTGGAAATGAGTTGGGATAAGTCTATTTTAAAATTTTAATTTTTAAAATATATGCATAAGGTGTTGTATTGGCAGTTGAATTAAAGCCTAATAAAAATGGTACAATAATTACAGCTTCTGATTCATTTCTACTCATGTAGGAAACTGCTTCCTGAAATGCTTTACACGATTGAGTCATATCACCATAAATAAATTGAGGAGGATGGGGATTATCTATAGTATTCCAGTTTCTGACAGTGTCAGGATTTGCAGTCAGGTCGTATTGTTTATAGCGCGGTGTTACGATATTTCTTAATTCAAGAGTCGCCGTGTCTGTCTTACTCCCCGAATCGACTAAATGAAAATATAAACCGCTAGTGGTCTTAACGTAAATATCTCTACCATCTTTCAACCATTTTTTATCAGTAGGGAATGAATTTAAAACGATGAAATTGTTACTGGGTCGTTTAACGTATGCGTTGATTAAAGTCTGTTCATCATCTAATTCTTGTGCAAATGTTTTGGTATTTGTACAAGAATTGGAAGCTAATGTCAACAGAAAGCCGAGAAATAAGAACAACGAAATCTTTTTCATTTCAAAAATATATTTTAATGCAAATATCCGATTAATTAGTGAATCTTAAAAGTTAATAAAACGAATAAAGTTATAAGAATTGTGCTTAATTCATGAAAATAAATCTCTTGATTTTCAAATCCGCAGTTTTATTCTATAAATGAGCGATGTGTAAGGTGGAATCATGTCGTTACCAGTCATACCGTATGCTAAATACCATGGAATTATAAATATTGCACTATCGCCTTTGTGCATCATTTTCAGTCCTTCTTCCAATCCAATGATTTCTTGCTTTTTACCGATAATAATTCTTTCTACCCCTGTTTTAATAAGTTTATTGTCAAGTTTAAATATTTGAAAATCTATGCTGCATTGAACAGAATCTTTAATCATTTCACCATTTCCAGTAAGAAAAATTTTATACCAGAATCCGTTTGAATTTTTTTTGAAAGAGCCCATTCTTTCAGCTACCAATTTTATTGCACTATCTTCTTTTTTTGCTAGATTGATATTAATTTTTATAAATGCCTCATTGTCTGTATTTCTTTCAATCACCTTGTTTGAAGGCAATTGTGGAGCCTGTTTGACGCATGAAACATTTCCGTAACACGATACAATGAATAATAATAGTCCAATCCTTTTCATCTGTTTTTTTAATCAACAGACAACTATCGTATGTTTGCAATGCTGATAATATCCGAGAAAACTCCCGCAGCTGTAACTGCAGCACCAGCACCATAGCCTTTAATCATCATTGGGAATTCTTGGTAACGTTCGGTGGTTATCAGGATGATATTGTTGCTTCCCTGAAGGTCGTAGAATGGATGCAGGCTGTCAACTTCCTGCAAACCCACATTGCAATTACCATTTTCCATTGTTGCCACAAATCGCCAGCGTTTTCCCTGAGCGGCTAGTGCCAACCGTTTTTGTTCAAATTCGGCATCCAATTCAGGAACATTTTTCCAGAAATCGTCCAAACTTCCATTAAAATACTTATCTGGAATAAATAAATTCTTTACAACATCTTCCTGTTCAACTTTATAACCTGCTTCGCGAGCCAAAATAACCAGTTTCCGAATAACATCTTTACCACTCAAATCTATACGTGGATCAGGTTCGGCAAAACGGGCTTCTTTAGCCATCAGAATTGCTTTACTCAACGGAATTTCTGCACTTATTGTATTGAAAATGAAATTAAGAGTACCCGAAAGCACAGCTTGCATTTTTTCAATATGATCACCACTGTTAATCAAACTATTTATGGTGTTAATAATCGGTAAACCTGCTCCTACATTGGTTTCAAATAGATATTTAACGCCACGGCGACGTGCAGTTTCTTTTAGAGTTATATAGTTTTCGTATTCCGATGATGCAGCAATTTTATTAGCAGCAACTACCGAAATATTGTTTTGAATAAGCGTTTGGTATAATCCTGCTATTTTGGGACTGGCAGTACAATCAATAAATACTGAATTGAAGATATTCATGTTTAAAATTTCACTGCAAATTAATTCGGGCGAAACTTGTACACCTATATTTTCAAGTTCATCAATGTAATTTTCCAGATTTATTCCTTCTCGGGTAAACAACATTTTAAATTCAGAAGCAATTCCGACAACATTTAATTTCAACCCATTTTCAGTCATCAATTTATGTTGTTGTTTTTTAATTTGATCTAACAAGCTGCCACCTACGGTTCCGATACCAATTAAGAAAAGGTTAAGAACCTGATATTCTGACAAGAAAAACGAATCATGTATTACATTGAGTGCTTTGCGTAATGATTTACGATCAGTTACAAACGAAATATTTGTTTCTGAAGCTCCTTGCGCACAAGCTATTACGTTTATACCGTTACGACCCAGCGTCCCAAACAGTTTACCAGCAATACCCGGAGTACGTTTCATATTATCTCCAACAATTGCAACAGTTGCCAAATCATCTTCTGAGAAAATCTCATTAATCTCACCTTGAGCAATTTCGTAAGCAAATTCTTTACGTAAAACCTCTACTGCCAGACTGCTATCAGCATTGCGAACACCAATTGATGTTGTATTTTCGGACGAAGCTTGAGAAACCAGGAACACGCTGATGCCATTTTTGGCTAATACTCTGAAAATACGGTGATTAACGCCAATAACACCTACCATTCCAAGACCCTGAACAGTGATTAATGATGTGTCATTGATAGATGAAATTCCTTTAATTGCCTTGCTGCTTTCGCTGGTTTTTTCGCGCGAAATATACGTGCCTTCTGCTTCGGGATTAAAAGTGTTTTTAATTTTTACAGGAATATTCTTGTGAAAAACAGGGAAAATGGTTGGTGGATAAATAACTTTAGCACCAAAGTTACAAAGTTCCATGGCTTCAATAAAGCTCAGTTTTTCAATTACATAGGCATTATTAATAATACGTGGGTCTGCGGTCATAAATCCATCCACATCGCTCCATATTTCAAGAATAGAAGCGTTCAGTGCGGCAGCCAGAATGGCAGCGGTATAATCGGAACCGCCTCGTCCCAGATTGGTAATGAAATTGGTGGTTGAATCGGTTGCAATAAAACCACCACAGACTGAAACTTTTGGTAATGCCGCAAATTTCTCACGAATTATTGTATTCGTTTTTACAAAATCAACTATGTGTTTGTCGAACTGATTTTCTGTTTTAATAAATTCGCGTGAATCGAAATGTACTGCATCGTTTATGGCATAACTTACAATAATTGATGAAATTGCTTCACCATAACTAACAATTGTATCTATTATTTTGGTTGATATATCTTTAATCAGAAAAACTCCCCGGAAAATATTCGATAAATCTGTGAATTTTGATTGAATTTTAGTTTTGACTTCAGCTTTTTTATTTGCCGAAATTACACCATCAATCATTTCTTCATGTCGTGCAACCAATTTATTGTATAGCGTAAGATAGTCGTTAATACCTTCGCATGCCAGATTTGCAATTTTGTAAAGTTCATCGGTAATTCCTGATAATGCAGATACAACCACAATAACCGGTTCATTTTGTTCTTCAACTATTTGTTTAACGCTTAAAACACCATGGATAGAACCTACGGATGTTCCACCGAATTTTAATACCTTCATCGTTATTTATTTAATTTAATTCGTTTTTTGCTTATTACGGATTGCAAAATTAGCGTTTTTTCCTCAAATAATCAGTAGCTTTCCTGAATTTTGCATAAACTATTGTTTGTTTCCTAAAATTGAACTACTTTTGCAACTCAAATTTTGAAACATAATAACAATTATGAATTTTGGAAAAAAGTTCAGTGTTAGTAAATTATGAATTAAAAATTGAAGTTTGGTCTGGTAGCTCAGCTGGATAGAGCAACAGCCTTCTAAGCTGTGGGTCTCGGGTTCGAATCCCGACCGGATC
>CAIKVR010000370.1 GCA_903830915.1 uncultured Bacteroidales bacterium | reverse complement strand
GGTCCATGCCAGAATATTTTTATTCTTTTCGTTTATGCCCACATAATTTATAACCGGTTTACTAAGCAATGTGGTCACTATTGCTACATTATCGGATGCTGTACATCCCGATGGAGTAGTTACACTTACAGTATAGCTTATATTTCCTGCCGAAGAAATAGGATTGAAGATAGTATCGTTGTTCAGCCCGGTGGCAGGAGTCCATTTGTATTTCAGTCCGGTACCTGTGTAATTGGTTGAGACTACAGCCAATTGTACCGTAGAACCACATACTGCGGTTTGATCTGTTCCGGCATTTACGGTCAATGGGTTTACATTCACCACCACTCCATCAAAGGCTACACATCCCGAGGGTGCAGTTACTGTCACGATGTAGGATGTATTCGTGTTTAGTGTAGCTTTAGGGTTGGCAATGGTGTCATTGTTTAGTCCGGTGGCAGGTATCCATTTGTAATGCAATATTCCTGTTCCGTTATAATTGGTGGTTATGGCATCCATTTGAACTGTTTCGCCGCACTGAACTGTTTTATCTGCTCCGGCATTGACAGTAAGACCTGTTACTTTTACCGTTACATTACTACTGGCACTGCATCCTGTATCCGAAGTAACGTTAACCGTATACACCGTTTGGCTACTCACTGTTGCAACCGGATTGGGTATGGTATCGTTACTTAACCCCGTGGCGGGTGACCATTTATAATGCAGGCGTGATTTGCCCGAATAGTTAGTTACTGCCGAAAGTTGAGCAGACCCACTGCAAACAACTGTCTTATCAGCTGTTGCTGTAACAATAAGCGGATTTACAGCAACGGTTACCTGCCCCGATGCTGAACATTTTCCGGGCAATGTAACTGTAAGATAATACGTTGTACCGGTAGTAACAGTGGCTACCGGATTTGCAATCGTGTCATTACTCAGACCGGCAGAGGGTGTCCATTTGTATTTCAGCGATTCTGATCCTGTATAATTGGTTTTTAAACTGTCCAGTTTCACACCTCCTTCACAGCCTATATACATGAATGGACTCATTTCGAGTGTTAATGGTTCAACAGAAACCTTCACAGTGTCTGTAAATGAATTATTACCATCCGATGCTGTAACCTTGTACCAGGTAGTGGAGTTTGGACTTGCCACCGGATTGGCAATATTGGCATCACTCAAACCGTCAGCAGGATACCATTCGTATGTTAATGGTTTCATTTCTCCCATGGAAATCTTTGCAATCCGTCCCATTCCTCCTGCTGCATAGCCAACGCTTGCCGAAGGGAAACAAAGAGAAGTCATTTTGGAAGTAACATTACTTGTAAGCTCAAACCAGGTGGTACCGCCATCTAATGTTTTCATAAAAATACTTCCACTGCCATACGCCCCTGTAATATACCCGGTTGTGGGTGTTGTAAAATAAACGGAATTCATATAGGCAGATTTCAGAAGTCGGCCATTTCTGGTCAGCTCACCCTTATCGGTGCCGGTATAAACACTATCGGCAGCATATTTGCTCCAGTTAGTTCCATCGGTGGTCTTCAAAAGTGCTCCGGTTGCACCGGTCACAAAACCGGTTGAAGCTGTTGGAAAATGAATGGAATATAACGTACTACTAATTCCGGTAATCTGCGGAGTCCAGGTTGCACCAGCATTGGTGGTTTTGAGTAAAACACCTAACATACCGGCAGCATAACCCGTTTCGGGCGAAGTAAAAAATACCGAATACAATGCGGTGTTTATGCCTGATGTGAGGGGTTTCCAGGTTGAGCCTCCATCGGTCGTTTTCAAAATTGTACCTATTCCCCCAACAATATAACCGGTGGTGGCCGAAGTAAAAAAGACGGAACGGAGTTGATCTGTAACTCCACTTTGAATTGGTGACCAGCTTAAACCACTATCCGTTGTTTTCAGAAGAAATCCCGATGCACCTGTAATAAATCCTGTAGTAGAATTGATGAAGTAAATTGAATACAAGGTTTTGGAAGGAAAAAAAGGATTCATGACCCAGTTCCTTCCACCATCAGTGGTACTAAGCAGGTTCCCGTTTGTACTTACTGCAAAACCGGCTTCTTCAGTTAAAAAGCAGATTGAATTCAAACCTGCATTGTACCCGGTAGTCTGATTTGCCCAACCATTTAACGGTGTTGCTTTAAGCTGCACCGACCCATTACAATAAATAGTTTGATTTGCTCCTG
>CAIKVR010000369.1 GCA_903830915.1 uncultured Bacteroidales bacterium | reverse complement strand
GACTCACGCTTTTTTTGTGGGTGAAACTCTTATCGGGAGCAGTTGCAACAATGCAACTAAACCCCAAAATCCTCAATGCCGCTAAACATTCTCCAATACGAGTCCGACATTTGGTCGTCAGCCGATTCTTTACGCTCCGCAGGTCTAAAACAAAGTGATTTTCCAAAATACATGATGCCATTTTTTGCATTGAGAATGGTTGAAAGTCGATTGATCAGAGAACATAAACGACTGTCCGAAGAGTTTGGAAAATCCGAAAACAATACCGATGATTATATCGAATATTTTTTAACGGCTGGGCTGGGATACAACGACTATGTAATTCGTGACAACAAAACGTTGAGCGATATTTGCGCCAACGACAAAACTTTTGAATCAGATTTCAAAACTTATCTGGGTGCATTCGATGAAGAAACCCGCCATTTGTTGGGAGTGGATAAAAGCAATGACGAGGAAAAATACCTCGACATTTCGGGCGTTTGTGGAATACTTCGTGGCAAGAAAATTCTGTTTTCAATTGTACAGGGTTGGAGCAAAATTGATTTAGAACCCTTCGACAACTCCGAGATTACAACCCTCGAAGAACATATCAAACGCAAATGGGCAGATATTTCGGCTGAAACAGCAGGGGAACAATATACACCCGATGATATAATTGGGCTGATTTCAGATATAGTAGCTTCCAAAATTCAGGATAACGAAGAATTCCTTACTCTTTATGACCCTACTTCGGGAGGTGGAAATTTACTGTTTGGCATTGAAGACAAACTCAATAGTAAAACCAGCAGACCGATTAAGACGCATGGTATGGACTGGAATTCGTCACTCTATGCACTGGCTAAAATTGAAAGTCGTTTCCGTATCGACTCAGACATAAAATACGGAAATACACTGACTGACACTGCATTTATTGACAAAACATTTGATGTAATTGTTGCCAATCCTCCTTATGGTGTGGATTGGAAGGATTACCGAAAAGCCATTGAAACCGACAAAACTGGTCGTTTTGTGGCTTTGCCTGCAATTTCGGACGGTCAGTTACTTTTCGACCAACATATTGTTTATCATTTGGATAATGATGGGATTGCCGTGGTAGTAAACAACGGTTCTTCACTTTTCAGTGGTGATGCAGGAAGTGGTGAAAGTACCATTCGGAAATACTTTTTCGATAAAGACTGGGTGGAAGCCATTATACAAATGCCTACCGATGAATTTTTCAATACCGGCATTTATACCTATCTGTGGGTTTTCAATAAAAACAAACCTGCCGAACGAAAAGATAAAATAATACTGATTGACGGAAGTAGTAAATATGTGCCGTTGAAGAAAAGCAAGGGTAAGAAACGCCGTGAAATGAGCGAGGACAACCGAACTGATATTATCAATGCATTGGCAGGTTTTGAGGATAATGATTTTGCTAAAGTATTTGACAAATGGCATTTCTATTTCAATAAACAATCCATTATGCTTACCAACGTGGATAGCGAAGGTAAATTTATTGAAGAAAAAATCAAACTTAAACCAACCAAAATCACCCAAAAAGGGGAAGAAGGTACTTTCACCCTCACTACCTTTGAACTAACCGATTTCGATAAATCGAAATACATAGATATTTTTGAATGTTACGATGCAACCATAGCGCCAGCAATCAATGCATTTGACTACAAAGAAAATCAACTCATTGTTGTTTCAGGTGGGAAATTCTATACCTACAACAGTGATGAAGAAACTATTTTGGAAGCCAAAACGGAAGACGATGCAATCAAAGGAATTGGCAAACGTCTTGGTTGTGGGAAAATACAAATTAAATCTACCTTCAAAAAATCCACAAAAACAACCAATGCCAAATACAGCATTACGGTAGAGCTTGTGCCCGACTTGCAAAAGGATTACGAGATTATCTCTTATTCGCTCAACGAGGAAGAAAATCAAAGCAACATTGCCGCTTTTATGACAAAGTATGTAACACGTCCGTTTGAGTATCTCGACATTACCATTGGCGTGGAAATCAACTTCAACAAGGTGTTCTACAAACCCGAGAAACTGGATAAAATTGAAAATATACTTTCTGATTTGAAAGAGCTTGAAAAAGATTTATCAACCCTCGAAAATGCACTTGCCTTATGAAACGATATCAAACGTATAAACCTTCGGGAATAGAGTGGCTGGGAAAAATTCCAGAGCATTGGGAAGTGAAGAGGGTGAAAGATATTGCTGTTGGTATTACAGGCTTTGCATTTAATAGCTCAAAGTATAGTGACTCTGGAATAAAACTAGTAAGAGGTATTAATGTAAAAGAATCTGTACTTAACTGGAATGACACCTCTTATTGGCCAAGTATTTCTCCAGATTTAAAACGATTTCTCTTAAAATCAAATGACGTTTTAATTCAAATGGATGGTTCTAAAGTTGGGAAAAACTTTTGCATAGTAAAAAATGAAGATTTGCCATTGATACTTGTTCAGCGTGTTACTCGTTTACGAACTATACGCACAGTTAATTCTAAATATTTATTTTATTCAATTGTAAGTAGTCGTTTTTATGATTGGATTTCAATTAGAAAAACAGATCCAATGGTTCCTCATATAACATTGAAAGATATTGAGGAATTTGTTGTTCTGGGTGCTACTCCCTCAGAACAAACCGCCATTGTCAACTACCTTGACAACAAAACTGCCGCCATTGACCTTAAAATAGAACTTCTTACAGCCAAAGTCAATAAATACAAGGCTTTACGTCGTAGTCTGATAAACGAAACAGTATGCCGGGGTTTAAATCCTGATGCAACTCTAAAAGATAGTGGTATTGAGTGGATTGGTAAGATACCGGAGCATTGGGATGTGAAGAGAATGAAAGATATAGGTTTCTTATTTAGTGGTTTGTCTGGAAAATCTGGTGATGATTTTAATCAGGATGAGAATGAAAATAACCGAGACTTTATTCCATTTACAAACATTTTCAATAATGATACTATCAACCCAAATGTAATGGGAAAGGTTGTTGTATTTGAAAATGAAAAACAGAATAAAGTCAAAAAAGATGACTTGTTTTTTTTAATGAGTTCTGAAGATTATGATGGATTGGGAAAATCTTCATTATTAACCGTTGATTTGAAAGAAACATATTTGAATAGCTTCTGTAAGGGTTTTAGAACAACAAAAAAACAGGTATTCCCAGCTTTTTTGAATTATCAATTACAGTCAGATACATTCAGAAAGGTTATGCAAATTGAAGGTAAAGGGTTTACACGTTTGAATTTGAAATCAGAAAAAGTTACAGATTTCAATGTGTTTATACCAAACACAATTGATGAACAACAAAATATTGTTGATTATTTGGACGAAAAAACCACCCAAATCGACACCATACTCATTAATATCGGGGAGCAAATCAATAAACTTACTCAGCTTCGGAAAACACTGATTAATGATGTGGTAACGGGTCAACTAAAGGTAACGGAATAAAACAAAACACCTAACAGGTTTTTAAAGCCTGTTAGGTGTGTATGCAATGTGCTACCGGGTAAAAATGTGCGGTATTCGGAGTGCGACTTAAAGTCGCGCCCCGAATGAACAAGACTCATCGAGTATATTTATTATCGAATGTGCGATTGTATTTTTCGCCCAATCGTTGAAATGCAAGTTTAGCTGATTCAGAAGCAGAAATAGATTTTATTGGCTCTATTACTTGACCGAAGCCTTCATTCGCTGAAAAATATGCTGTTGGAGTAGGCTCCGAAACTACTGTTGATTCGATAAACTCAACACATTCGGGATGGCGACGAAGTTCAGCTTCCAATCGTTTTCCGGCAGGGGTATCGGTATTTATTTTTACTGTTACGGTCATAGCAAATCAATTAATTGATGAGCTACAAATATACTATCATTTTGGATATAGTCAAATAATTGATACGAAAAAAATAAATAAAACATACTATGCACGAACTCGATTTACAAGGTGGCTACCTGCTCAATTTTCTATGTTCAGCCGACGGTCTCGGCTACAAAGAAGTAACAGCCAATACCGTTTCGGAAGATTATGTAATTGAAGAAGACTTGAAAGCCTTTCTATCCGAAACTTCTTTTAATCAGGATAATTACCGAAAATTACTTCGTAAGTACGGCAATGATGAAAAGAAATTGTTTGAGGAGTTGATTCAATTTCTTTTGGATCGTATTAAGTCGAGTGCAAACATGGCTTTGTTCCTGAACAACAATAAGAACTTTACTTTTCAGGGACTTACATTTACGCTGTTTGCTCCAAGCGGCTCAGAGTTGAAAGGTGATACCGATTTTAAGGAGAATGTTTTCAGCGTAGTTCAGGAGCTACCCTATAAATATAAACACGATGGTAAGATGCTATTTTCTTTCCGCCCTGATTTGACCTTCTTTCTCAATGGATTTTATTTGGGTTATTCGGAACTAAAAAGCAACTGGAACAATCAGGATGCCCGCAAAAGTGGACGTTCAAAAGTTACCAATGACTACCGCTATGCTGTGGAAGCTTACCTAAGAATTGCCAATGGCAATGATGTTTCGCAAACCATACGCCGAAACTTTCTGCGCATTTTTGAAAAAGCCATACATATCACTACTACCGATATTCAAAATACCTATGTATTACGGAATACAGCACCATTATTCGATGAAATTAAAACAGCAGTTGCCACAAACTTTGATTTTGAATTATACCAACGGGCTATTCTAAAAGTATTCAAAGCTTATCCACTCCGAAATCCACAAGCTTCGCAAACCGAACGATTTGAAGAAGTTTTTAGGGCATTGTATTCTAAACGGATGATTGAAAAGGAAATACTTTATTACAATTTTCTGGAACGTGAATTGGTAGTTACGAGTAAAGGCAAAAAAGAGTATAAACACAACGATGGGCGTTTAATTTCACCACGTCCAAAACAAAAATTCGGGGCTGATAAAATAGCGGATAAGATTGCAGAGTTTATTGAACACGAAAAAGAACCGGATTATTTTATTAAGAAGTTAGAAGCTGAACTTCGTGCTAAAGGAGCAAGTGAACCAAAGATTCAGGAGCTTGTAGGAAAACGCCTTAAATATCAGAACAACAAGAATGTATATTCTTTGCTCTTGCAATATGCTGCCGGTTTTGGAAAGAGTAATATCATTGGCTGGTCGGCTCTCCAGATGAAAGATATGCACGACGACAAAGGCAAGTTTATTTACGATAAGATATTGATTGTAGTAGATAGGTTGCAGCTCCGTGACCAGTTAGATACGATGCTGCATAATATGAACATTCAGAAAGGGATGTTTATTGAAGCACATGATAAAGCTAACTTTAAAAAAGCCTTGAGCAGTTCTGAACGTATTGTGGTGGTCAATATACAGAAGTTCTCGGCTGTTACCAGCAAAGACAACGCCACAACCAATCAGTTTATGGATGAAGCAGCCATTCAAAGATTAGCTTCCATGCGGGTTTGTTTTATAATTGATGAAGTTCACAGAAGTAATTCCGGCGACCAACACGAAGATATGGTTTCGTTATTTGACGAACTGCAAAGCACATTCGACAACAGCGATCAATATAAAACGACACGCAAGAAAAAAAATCTGATAATTGGTTTCACAGCCACACCGAGCGATCATACTTTGGCACGTTTTGGGGAATACAATAAATATGCAGAAGGTGAGAAACTATGGGTTCCTTTTGACAGTTACACCATGCGTGAAGCCATTGAAGATGAATATATTTTCAATCCGCTTCGTGGAATTGTTCCGGTTTCAGCTAAAATGTTTTTTCAACTCCCAGAAAATAAATTAGAAGGTTTTGAAGGTGACACTGGCTATGGTGGCAAAGAACTGACAGACGAAGAAATTGAAACTCGTTATCAAATCCGCAAAGAGAAAATATATTCAGACCCG
>CAIKVR010000368.1 GCA_903830915.1 uncultured Bacteroidales bacterium | reverse complement strand
TTGATTCAACAATAAAAGCAGATGGTTTTCATCTGCTTTTATTGTTTATCAGAACAAAACAGAACAATCAGGCAATGCTAAAGCATGTAAAAAACTATATTTGTATCAATAATTCCATTATATATTTAGCATAGTGTATATGTTATAACTAAATGATAATCAGATTTATAGAATTTTATTCATCAATATTTGATTATATCTTTTTTTTGTCGGAAATATTCTGTTACTTTTCCCTATAAATTTGCATCAGAAATCGACAACAAGATTTTCAACCTTTAAATTTTGCAATACAACCTATGAAAACAATCCGACTTTCCTTAGCAGTGCTTTTCACAATTGCCTTGTCGCTTACATCCTGTACCGATACCAACGATGGTGCCTATGTAACTCCCATTTCTGTTTCGGAGAAAATACACGGAACCTGGGCAGCTATCAGTGTGAAGCAAACAGACGAAATAGCCAAAACAGCCGGTCAGACTCCAACAGATTTGGGTCTTTCACGCCAGTTCAATTTCACCTCGTTTAACGTACAGTTTAATACTGACGATAAAAACAATCCGACTTCATATGCCATAACCGGTAATGCTCCTGCACTGATCCCTGCAAGCGGTTACTGGAGTATGCCCAACTTATTTATAAACACCGACGCCACTCCCAACGAAATTTACCTGTATGCAGATATGGCAAAAACTCAGAAAATAGCTGCGCTTACCCTGGGTTCAGTTCCTGGCCTGCTGGATGTGTTTGAATTTAAACTCACACGTCGCACCAATGGAGTGGCTTTCGTCTCTTACACCTATCGGTTGTGTAAGGTGAATTAGTAAATTTGAAAAATCCTTATAATATTAAATACTTAAATATCAATCATCTAAAAATTAGAAATCATGAAGAAAATTACTTTGACTCTTGCTTTTTTGGCAATCATTTGCTTATCATTTACTGCTCAGGCAGGATTAATCGGTGGAAAAGCTCCTGTTGTAACTACCGATTTAGCAGTTACCGACTCACTTCCGGGCTTGGCAAACAAAACAATTACTTTTACAGCCGACTTTACGAACAGTGGTACAACCCTAAATGGTACTGAAACCTTGTATGCTTACTTTTGGGCTCCTTGGACATTCTACTGGGGAGGTTCAGCAAGCATGGTACATGTGGTAGGTACATTGAAATGGACAGTATCTTTTATTCCGGCAGTTGCTTTTAATCATACTCAAACTGAATTTTTAGCCGGTGGAAAAAATGCTTGCTGGTATAATATTCAAACATCTACGCCCGGAGATGATTCTGGCACGTTGAATTATACTTTTCCTATCAGTAAAATCAATCCTTTCCTGACAGCAACTACCTTTGTTGATAAAGGACCAAAAGTTACCTGTACACAAAACGGTTTGTCAACCGGTTCATATACTTTAAATCAGCCTGTTACTTGGACTCTTGATTTGACGGGTAGTATTTTTGGAAAAGACTCACTGTACATCTGGGCATGGGACCCAACCAATCCTGAAACTTTGAACGGACGTACCGGAACATGGAATGTGCCAAGTGCCGATAATGTAACCAAACTTACCCGCGTTGGTGCTCAAACATGGAGCATAACAATTACTCCAACAACTTTCTACGGAAAAACAGTATCGGAACTTCAAACCAGCAATCCAAGCGGATTTTGGATGAAAATTCGAAGTAGCAATGGATTGATTGAAACACAGGCTTTCTCAGTTCCAACCAATGTAACCGTTACCAGCAACGTAAACAGCCCATACACAAACAGTTTTACAGCTTATCCTAATCCCGTGCTTGATAATCTGAATATTTCATTGAAGGACAATAGCTTCAGTCAGGTTTCGGTTT
>CAIKVR010000367.1 GCA_903830915.1 uncultured Bacteroidales bacterium | reverse complement strand
TACACGCGAAGGTGCTTTCGTGATTCTGGAAATAAACCATCACGACGAAAAAGCCCGTCTGGAAAAATATGAGCAGTTTGAAAATTATAAAGTGTTGATGGAAGAGGATTTTCCTGAAGGACTGATTTGGAATTTCGCATACATTCGTGAAACGGGCAACGAAGTGTGTCGCATTTATACCCAAAAAAACGGCATTGACTTGCATCGTCGCATTCAGTGGATGGAATTTTATAAGTTTATGGCAACTGAAATGCTGAAACTGGAAAAGTCATTTAAAATTGTGAAAGAGGCAATTGAATAATTTAAAACTATGGATAAACCAACCTATTCATCATCAGATGAATACATTTGCTCATTCCCAGAAACCACTCAAGTAAAACTCACTGAACTCAGAAATCTGGTTAAAGAACTTGTACCAGAAGCTAAGGAGAAAATCAGCTATCAAATGCCGGCATTCACCCTTAATGGCATGTTATTGTACTTTGCAGGATATGCCAATCACATAGGATTCTACCCGGGAGCAAGTACAATTGTGGCATTTATGGACGAATTGACAGATTACAAAACGTCCAAAGGAACTGTTCAGTTTCTGTTGAGTAAACCACTGCCTATTGTATTGATAAAGAGAATGATACAGTACCGGGTTATTGAAAATCTGAAAAAAATGAAAAGATAGGAATCAAGAATGATTAAAATATAACTTTCGATGCTTAATTAGTCAAAAGAATAGTATTTCTGTATCAAGCTATTAAAAATGATTGACCCTGAAAATCAATCATTTTTTATGTTGATAAACCGAGAGTTTTTTTGTACTTTTGCATCCCATAACAAAATGAAAAAACTGAATATGGAAAAAAAGCAAATTAAAAGAGCGTTAGTATCTGTTTATCATAAAGATAAACTTGATGAAATCATACTAAAACTTCACTCCGAAGGTGTAGAATTTATCTCTACCGGAGGGACACAATCTTTTATTGAATCGCTGAATATTCCCTGTCAGGCTGTTGAAGATTTAACCGGTTACCCATCAATTTTGGGCGGAAGGGTTAAAACCTTGCATCCAAAAGTGTTCGGAGGTATTTTGAATCGCCGCGAACTAATTGAGGATCAACAACAGATTGAAGCGTACGATATCCCTGAAATTGATTTGGTAATTGTTGATTTATATCCGTTTGAAGCTACAGTGGCTGCGGGTGCTGATGAACCTACCACCATTGAAAAAATTGATATTGGCGGTATTTCGCTGATTCGTGCTGCAGCCAAAAACTACAACGATGTGGTGATTGTTGCTTCACAGGCTCAATATGAACCATTATTTGAAATGATTTCGGCTAATGGTGCGAATACCACATTGGAAGAACGCCGTTGGTTTGCTAAAGAAGCTTTTGCAGTTTCTTCACATTATGATTCAGCCATTTTCAACTATTTTGATGGCGAAGAAAGAAGCGGTTTCCGCATGAGCGAAAACGATGCTAAAATGCTTCGTTATGGCGAAAATCCTCACCAGCAAGGTGTTTTCTTTGGCAAGTTCGAGGATATGTTTGAGCAATTGCAGGGGAAAGAAATTTCGTATAACAACCTGCTTGATATTGATGCTGCGGTTAATCTGATTAATGATTTTGACGATATTACCTTTGCCATTCTGAAACACAACAATGCTTGCGGAATTGCTTCACGTCCGGTATTGGTGGATGCCTGGAATGCTGCATTGGCCGGTGATCCGGTTTCAGCTTTTGGTGGAGTGCTCATTACCAACGCGGTAATTGATAAAGCTTCAGCTGAGGAAATGCACAAAATATTCTTTGAAGTAGTCATTGCACCCGATTATGACTTGGAAGCAATTGAAGTTTTGAGCCAAAAGAAAAACCGTATTATTTTGATTATCAAGGATTCCAACTATAAAACTCGACAATTCCGTTCGTTGCTGAATGGTGTGTTAGTACAGGATAAAGATACACATACAGAATGGGCTGATGAACTTACTGTTGTGACAGAAAAAGCACCAACTGCCGGGGAAGTTGAAGATTTGTTGTTTGCCAACAAAATTGTGAAACACACTAAATCTAACGCTATTGTGTTTGCAAAAAACAAGCAAATGTGCGCCAGTGGTGTAGGTCAGACCTCAAGGGTCGATGCTTTGAATCAGGCAGTTGAAAAGGCCGGAACTTTCGGATTTGATTTGAATGGGGCTGTGATGGCTTCTGATGCATTTTTCCCATTCCCTGACTGCGTTCAAATTGCTGCCGAAGCAGGAATTACAGCTGTTATTCAGCCCGGAGGTTCAATCAACGATAAGCTTTCAATTGAATCGTGCAATCAAAACGGCATTGCTATGGCAACGACCGGATACAGACATTTTAAACATTAAATTGCGTGTAGTGACAAGGCATGCTTTGTCTCTACGAAAATAAAATTAACAACACTGAAATTAACAAGAATATGGGACTATTTTCATTTACACAGGAAATTGCTATTGACTTAGGCACTGCAAACACGATTATCATTCATAATGATAAAATTGTAGTGGATGAGCCGTCGGTGGTAGCATTGGACAGACGTACCGACAAACTGATTGCAATTGGCGAAAAAGCACGTCAAATGCAGGGAAAAGAAAATGAAGGAATCCGCACTGTACGCCCATTACGTGATGGTGTGATTGCTGATTTTTATGCTGCCGAATTGATGATTCGTGGTATGATAAAAATGATACCTACCAAAAATCACCTTTTCTCCCCTACCCTTAAAATGGTGGTATGTATTCCTTCAGGAAGTACTGAGGTAGAAATTCGTGCGGTACGTGACTCGTCGGAACATGCAGGTGGACGAGAAGTGTACATGATATATGAACCAATGGCTGCTGCTATCGGTATCGGTATCGATGTGGAAGCACCCAACGGCTGTATGATTGTTGATATAGGTGGTGGTACTACTGAGATTGCGGTTATCTCGCTTGGTGGTATTGTTTCCAACAAATCCATCCGTATTGCCGGTGATGACCTAACTTTGGACATCGTTGAATACATGGGACGTATGCACAATATCAAAGTGGGTGAACGTACAGCAGAATTAATCAAAATAAACGTAGGTGCAGCTTTGACCGATTTGGAAGATGCTCCCGAAGATTATATCGTTCACGGACCAAACCGTATGACTGCATTGCCAATGCAGGTACCGGTTTCATATCAGGAAATTGCACACTGCCTTGAAAAATCAATTTCTAAAATTGAAGCTGCTATTCTGAGTGCATTAGAACAAACTCCTCCTGAATTATATTCGGATATTGTACAGAAAGGAATTTACCTTGCCGGTGGTGGAGCTTTGCTTCGCGGATTAGATAAACGTCTGACTGATAAGCTGAACATTCAGTTCCACATTGCCGATGATCCATTGCGTGCAGTAGCCCGTGGAACAGGTATAGCCCTGAAAAATGTGGATAAATTTTCTTTCATGATTCGATAAACATTCATAAATTTTCGATAAATACAGGACATATTCTGTATTTATCGAAAATTTTTTTGCTCAAAAAATACGTTCTCAGGTACAGTGGAGATTTATGAAAAATCTTTTTAATTTTTTGATACAATACAGCGTGCTGATTTTATTTCTATTTCTGGAAGTAATATCACTCGCCATGATTGTGCAAAATCAGGGATACCAGAAAAGTATTTATTTATCTTCCAGTAATACAGTAGTTTCCGGCATGTACGAATGGAGCAATGGTGTAGTTGAATTTTTCAAACTCCGTGCTGCCAATGATAATCTTTCGGAGGAGAATACGTCACTAAAAAATCAGGTAATCAAGTTGCAAAACCAGCTTGAAACCATGAATCCCGAAGCAAAAGATTCCATTCGATTCCGAATTCCCCCTGAAATGGAATATCAGTTTATTTCGGCTAAAGTGATAAGCTGTACAACCAACAAAATTCAGAATTATATTACGCTAAACAAAGGAGCTATAGATGGCATTAAGCCAGATATGGGCGTTGTGAGTGATGAAGGAGTGGTTGGAATTATAAAAAATGTATCCCGTAGGTTCTCTGTGGTTATACCATTATTAAATCCAAAAATTGAAATAAGTTGTAAGTTTCGTCGAAATAATTACAGTGGTGGATTGCTTTGGAGTGGTGAAGACTACCGTTATGCCAACTTGACAGATATTGCCCGACATGTGGAATTTTCTCATGGCGATACATTGATAACCAGCGGTTTGACAAGTACATTTCCTGAAGGGGTGCCTGTTGGAACAGTGGAGGAATTTAAAATAAAAGAAAGTGACGCCTATTACCAAATAAAAGTAAAACTGGCTGTCAATTTCCGTACTCTTTCGCATGTAAAAGTAATTGATTACCTTAATTATAACGAACAAAAAGGACTCGAAAAGAAGTCGGAAGAACAATAAAATAATGGACCATTCTATCATTTACAATTTACAATTTAAGTACAAAAATGGTAAATGGTAAATGTATAAATTGTAAATAAAAAAATGCCTGTAGCTCTTCAAAACATACTCCGCTTTATCATACTGGTACTGGTTCAGGTACTGGTGCTGAATAACATCCAGTTTTTGGGTTTTATCAATCCTTATATTTACATTCTTTTTATTCTATCCTTACCTGTCAAAATGCCTCGTTGGGCAGCATTATTATTAGCATTCATATTAGGTTTGACAATTGATATTTTTTCAAATACTCCCGGTATGCATGCTTTTGCAAGTGTGTTGGTGGCATTTTCGCGCAATGCCGTTATTGATCTTTTTATTTCTATTGACGAAGGAAATAATCCGACTCCCTCTTTCTATACCTTCAGTGTTGGTACTTATGTGAAATATGTTGTATTTATGGTTGTCATACATCATTTCACTTTGTTCTTTCTCGAAGCTTTCTCTTTTGCTCATTTCTGGCTAATCCTGGCCAAGATTATACTAAGTTCAGCTATTACAATTCTGCTGATTCTGGGTGTACAATCGCTTAATAAAAAGTAAGTTATGATTAACGATGTACTTCAAAACAGAAGGTACGTGATTACCGGAATCATGTCAGCTGTGATTGTTTTGTACGTTTTAAGATTGTTTACCATTCAGATTATCGAAACGAAGTACAAAAATGGTGCTGACAGTAATGCTTTTCTAAAGAAAACTCAGTTTCCGCCACGTGGTTTGATTTATGACCGAAATCATATTCTAATGGTTTATAATAAACCGGCATACGATATTGCACTTATCATGCGCGAAATTAGGGATTTAGATACCGTGGCATTTTGTAAAGCATTAAGTATCGATAAGTCATATCTTGTTAACCGGCTTGCTGAAATAAAGGATCGTCGTAAAAACCCCGGATATTCATCCTATACGCCTCAATTATTTATGACTCAGCTGAATATTGAGGATGTTGCCACCATTCAGCAATCGATGTACAAGTACCCTGGCTTTTACATTCAAAACCGTACGTTGCGTGAATACCCATTCTCGGCAGCTGCACATGTTCTCGGAAGTATTGGTGAAGTTTCACGTGCAAAAATTGAAGCCGATGATTACTATAATTCAGGTGATTATGCCGGCAGGGATGGTCTTGAATATACCTACGAAGAGACACTTCGCGGAGAAAAAGGAGTGGAAATTATGCTTCGGGATGCGAAAGGACGTATTAAGGGAAAATATGAAAATGGCAAAGAAGATATAGCACCAAAAGCGGGGCAAAATATGACCTTGACACTTGATGTCAAATTACAGATTTTGGCTGAAAAACTACTGAAAGGCAAGGTTGGAAGTGTTGTGGCTATCGAACCTGCAACCGGTGAAATTCTGGCTATGGTTTCTAATCCTTCATTCAATCCAACGCTTTTATCGGGTCGACAACGGTCGAAGAACTACAAGCAATTGCTTGACGACCCAACCAAACCGCTTATGAATCGGGCAACTCAGGCTCAGTATTCACCCGGTTCGTCGTTTAAACCCATTCAGGCATTGGTTTGTCAGCAAATGGGCGGAATTAATGAAAGTACAATCTTCGGTTGTAGCGGCCCTGAATCATCACCGGTTAAATGTACTCACCATCACGGTTCGCCTGTGAGTCTGCTTAGTGCCATCGAGCAAAGTTGTAATCCCTATTTTTGGAATGCTTTCCGTGTCACAGTGGAGAAAGATGGATATGGCGTAAAGAATGCCGTATTCAGGAAAAACTTTGAAGAATGGTCGGAACGGATAAAGAGTTTTGGTCTAGGAGCTAAATTTTCCGAAAGTGATGTTTATGAACAATCGAGAGGATTTATACCTTCCGAGAAGTTTTATAATAAAGAATATAGAAGTGTAAGCGGTTGGAGGGCTATTACCATCCGGTCGCTGGGTATAGGACAGGGTGAAGTATTGGTGACTCCGCTTCAACTGGCAAATGTTATGGCTGTTGTAGCAAATCAGGGCTATTATATCACCCCACATTTGAATAAATGTGACTCCATGCTAAAGAAAAGGCATGAAGTAAAGGTTGAAAAGAAATATTTTCCGATTGTAAATGAGGGACTCTGGCGTGTTTTTGAATTTGGTACCGCACGAGCCAGCAAAATTGCTGATATCAGTATGTGTGGAAAAACCGGAACAGTTCAGAATAGTCATGGTAAGGATCATGCTATTTTGGTTGGTTTTGCACCACGCGAAAATCCGAAAATTGCCATTGCTGTAGTGATTGAAAATGCCGGATTTGGGGCAACTTATGCAGCTCCTATTTTTAGTCTTATGGTTGAACAGTATCTGAAAGGCAAAGTGACCAGAACAGAAGAAGAAGAACGAATTTCAAATATCGTAACCAACTCAAATGTCCAAAAACGTTAGTATTAAATATGCATTAGACTGGACAACTGTATTTTATTACGTTGTATTGGTTTTTATGGGCTGGATTAGTATCTATGGTGCTAGCTACAACTTCGATCAGGCAAGCATTTTCGATTTCAGTCAGCGAGCCGGTAAGCAATTTATCTGGATTCTGACAGGGTTTTCATTAGCGGGTATTTTACTGTTAATAGATTCCCGGCTTTATAATATTTTTGCATGGTTTATTTATGTTTCAGCCATAATACTGCTGATTGTAACCATATTTGTGGCACACGACATTAAAGGTTCACGTTCTTGGTTGGTTATTGGTCCTGTTAGCTTCCAACCGGCAGAATTAGCAAAAATGGCAACCGCACTGGCACTTTCAAAATACATGAGTGCCTATAATTATAAACTTAAAAACTGGCGCGATTTAATACCGCTCGGTGTAATTATTTTCATTCCGTTTATACTGATCATACTTCAGAACGAAACTGGTACAGCATTGGTTTATGCGGCTTTCTTGCTTATGCTATACCGCGAAGGGATGAACGGGATAGTGCTTTTAATAGGGTCATTTACGGTAGTACTTTTTGTAACCATTGTCAAGCTTAGTATTGTTCCAATACAGGTTGATCACGGTACGCTCGGAATGATTCTGGGGATGGTTTTAATTCTATTGGTTCAGATTGGATATGCTATATTCTTCTGTCGAAACCAGAAAGAAGCATTGTTATTGCTTTTAGGCACAATTGTTATAGCCATAACATCTTATGTCCTGAACTTCCGGTTTTATCTGAACTACAATTATGTAGCTATTTTTACAGTTGTAGCTTCCTGCATATACTGGCTTTTTATTGAACTCTTTAATCGGTATAAAAAATACTGGTTTCTAATTCTTTTTTCAATAGGATCGGTATTGTTTTGCTTTTCGGCTGATTACCTTTTTGAAAAAGTATTGGAACCACACCAACAAGTCCGTATTAAAGTGTTGCTAAACATGGATGATGCACCACTGGGTGCAGGCTATAATGTTAATCAATCGAAAATTGCCATTGGCTCAGGAGGACTTTTCGGAAAAGGTTTTCTGAATGGAACTCAAACGAAATTAAAGTATGTACCGGAGCAGGACACCGACTTTATTTTCTGTACAGTGGGTGAAGAACATGGTTTCTGGGGTTCAACGTTAGTATTGCTTGTTTATTGGCTTTTACTTACCCGGCTTATCCGAATGGCAGAACGACAGCATGATACATTCAGTCGTATATATGGCTATTGTGTGGCGAGTATTTTCTTTTTCCACCTGATGGTGAATGTAGGTATGGTACTTGGAATAATGCCGGTTATAGGTATTCCCTTGCCATTTTTCAGTTACGGCGGATCGTCGCTGTGGGGTTTTACCATTTTGCTGTTTATCTTTCTACGACTTGATGCCGCAAGGTTGGAGCGGATGCGTTAAAGCAAGTAAACTATAGATATAATAAAAGCAGGTGGCGATACCTGCTTTTTGTTGTTGTTTGAATTTAAATTTGTATACCTCCGACAGTATTTTAAGAATTTTATTGAAATCTTTTAAGGTTTGGAATTTTTATAAAAGAGAAAATATCCTACTGGATTACTCAATGAATATTGTCTACTATTTCATAGTTTTTTTCTTTTTTCCTCTCTTCACAAAAGTACAAAATTAATTTAAAATCTAACATCCATATAAAAAGGAGAATTATTTCTTCCAAGAGTTCCCAGACTTCGGGTGGACCTTCCGAACACAAGCGGAGAAGTTCCCAGACTTCAGTTGAACCTTCCGAAGACAAGCGGAGACTTCCCTGACTTCGGGTGAAACTTCCGACAGCAAACGGAGAGTTCCCTGACTTTAAGGCGAACCTTCCGACAGCAAGCGGAGAGTTCCCTGACTTTGGGTGAACCTTCCGAACACAAGCGGAGAAGTTCCCAGACTTCGGGTGAACCTTCCGACAACAAGCGAAAAGTTTCATTATGTCAATTGCTCTTCCTCACCTCGGCGCATAGTAAATAACGCAAACCCCGATTAAGGCAATGGTCGCACCGATAATATCGTACTTGTCAGGTACAAAATGATCCACTTTCATAGCCCAAAGTAGCGACATTACGATAAAGAAACCACCATAAGTGGCATACACCCGGGCAAAACTTTCGGTCTGAAGGGTGGCCACCAGTCCGTAAAGCACCAAAATAATTCCGCCCAACAATCCGTACCAAAAGGGTTTTTCGTCCTTTACCCATAACCACACCAGATAACCGCCGCCTATTTCGCAACAGCCGGCAAGGATAAAAATGAATATAGATTTAAGAATTGGCATAGTTGTTTTTATTTGAAACTTTTTAGTGTCTTTCGGACAACTAAAAGTTTTATGAAATGATTATATATACTTCACGACCATATACACGGCCACTCCAAGCAGAAACACAGCATAGATTTTTTTGAAAGTCGAGCTGTTGAGTTTTATAGCTAGTTTTGTTCCAAAAAACACACCCACCACTATACCTAAGGCAATGAGTCCGGCATACGTCCAGTTCATATAACCTGCCTGTGCGTACACAATTACACTGGGCAATCCAACCGGGAGTTGCAATGCTGCCAGTGAAGTAGC
>CAIKVR010000366.1 GCA_903830915.1 uncultured Bacteroidales bacterium | reverse complement strand
TGTAGTAGTTATTCTGCCCAAACAAGGGCAATCGGTTGAGAGTTGTATCATCACCGAAATCAAAAAGAAAAAAGGTGATACCGTAAAAAAAGGTGAAGTTTTATTCGGTTACGAAACTGATAAAGCTTCGTTCGAAGAAGAATCACCGGTTGATGGTGTGGTGCTCGAAAGTTTTTATAATGATGGCGACGAAGTTGCAGTGTTGTTGGACATGATGGTTATCGGTCAACCCGGTGACGATTATGCCGGATTATTGCAAGGTGGAAGCACTCCAAAAGTGAGCAGTGAGCAGCAAGCAGTAAGCAGTGAACCTACAAAAGCAGTTGAGGTTATTGAAACTAAAGAATCTTCAAATCAACAAATCATCACATCATCACATCAACCATCATCTTTCGTTTCTCCCCGCGCTAAAAACTTAGCCGCAAAAGAAGCATTGAATGCAAGTGAATTAGCCGGTTCAGGACCAAGCGGTCGTGTGATTGAAAAAGACGTGTTAGCTGCGTTGGAAAATCGTCCTAAACTTACTCCGCTGGCTAAGAAAATTGCTGCCGAAGAAGGTGTTCAACCACAAGGTGCAGGTTCAGGTCTTGCCGGAACTGCAAAATCAACTGATTTAGCAGCACCTGTAAATGCTGTTTACGGCGTGGATTACGAAGATAAAAAGTTGTCAAACATGCGTAAACTAATTGCAAAAGCGATGCATTCGTCGTTGCAAAACTCAGCACAACTTACTCACCACTTGGGAGCCGACGCACGTACTATTCAAAACCTGCGCAAAAAAGCCAAGAAAGCATTCGAAGCCGGAACGTTATCTGCTAATCTTACCATCAACGATTTCGTTTGCTTTGCAGTAGTGAAAGCGTTGAAAAAATTCCCGAACGTAAATTCACATTTTTTAGGCGAATCAATGCGTTTGTTCAACAAAGTTCACCTCGGACTGGCTGTTGATACCGAACGTGGTTTGATGGTTCCTGCAGTGCGCAATGCCGATGATTTATCTATTATCGGACTTTCAAATCAGTTGAAAGAAGTGGCCAACGCTTGTAAGAAAGGTGCTATTTCGCCTGAATTATTAGCAGCTGAAGCAGCTACATTTACTGTTTCTAACCTTGGTGCTTACGGTGTGGAAATGTTTACTCCGGTAATCAACTTACCACAATCGGCTATTTTGGGTGTGAACACAATCGTTCCTCGTCCGAAAGATTTGGGTGATGGTGTGTATGGTTTCGTGCCTTATATCGGCTTAAGTTTGACATACGATCACCGCTCGTTGGACGGTGGCGAAGCAACACGCTTCCTGAAACAAATTGCCATTGAAATTGAAACATTGGAATTGGATATATTCTAAGAAAGAACACCCCTAACCCCTAAAGGGGAACAGAGTTACTTTTGTCTCTGAATAATGGGGAATAAACTTAATAAAATCAATATCTTTGTTTCAAAATAAATTTATTAATAAATACTAACTAAATTCCCCTTTAGGGGTTAGGGGTCATATTATGTACGATTTAATCATTATCGGTGGTGGTCCGGCCGGATATGTAGCTGCAGAACGTGCAGGACATAAAGGACTGAAAGTTTTATTGTTTGAGAAAAAAAGCATGGGTGGTGTGTGTCTCAATGAAGGTTGTATTCCGACCAAAACATTGCTTTACAGTGCTAAAACGTACGAAAATGCGTTACACGGTGATAAATATGGCGTATTTGGTGACAATATCCGTTTTGATTTCGGAAAAATTGTTGCCCGTAAAAATAAAGTGGTTCGCAAACTCGTTGCCGGTGTTGAAGGCAAAATGAAGATGCACCACGTAACCGTTGTAAAAGGCGAAGCCATGATTGTTGGTCGCAGTCCGAAAGGTGTGGAAGTTACTGTCGGTGGTGAAAGCTACTTAGGTGCTAACCTGCTTATCTGTACCGGTTCCGAAGCATTCGTTCCGCCAATTCCCGGATTGGCAGAAGCAGGCGATATTATCCTCACTAACCGCGAAATTCTAGATCTGAAAGATCAACCAAAATCATTGGTAGTTATCGGTGGTGGAGTTATCGGTATGGAGTTTGCAAGTTTTTACAACAGTCTGGGTACTAAAGTAACTATCGTGGAAATGCTTCCTGAAATTCTGGGAGGTTTGGACTTTGAGATTTCGGCCATGTTGCGCGATATTTACAGCAAAAAAGGAATTGAATATAACCTGAATGCCAAGGTAGTAAAAATCGAAGGCAACAAAGTTATTTTCGAAAAAGACGGAAAAACCGAAACTATCGAAGGCGAAAAAATCCTTGTCAGCGTTGGTCGTCGTGCAGTAACAAAAGGTTTCGGATTGGAAAATCTGAACGTGGAGTTATTCCGTGGAGGTATTAAAGTGGACGAAAAAATGCGTACCAATGTGCCTAACGTTTTTGCTGCTGGTGATGTTACAGGTTTCTCATTATTGGCTCACACAGCCAGTCGCGAAGGCGAAGTGGTAGTGAACAACCTCACCGGTCGTGCCGACAAGATGCGTTACGATGCCATTCCGGGAGTAGTTTATACCAACCCTGAAGTAGCCGGCGTTGGCGAAACCGAAGAATCGGCTAAAGCAAAAGGAATCAACTACAAAGTAGCCAAATTGCCAATGGCTTATGCCGGACGTTTCGTTGCCGAAAATGAAGGTGGCTCGGGACTTTGCAAAGTGTTAGTAGGTGCTAAACACGGCGAAGTAATCGGCGTCCACATGCTGGGTAATCCTTGTAGCGAAATGATTTACGGAGCTTGTATGGCTATCGAACAGGAAATGACGCTGGCGGAAATGCAGGAAGTGGTTTTCCCACACCCAACCGTTAGCGAGATATTTAAAGAAACCATTTTTGCATTTTAAGACTTAAACACAAAGACTCAAAGTCACTAAGAAAACAATAAAATGATTTTGTGACATCATGTCTCCGTGTTGAAAAAATAACAAACAAATAAAACCAATAATACAATGCCAAAAGTACAATTTATTAATCCGGCAGATGTTCGCAAGCCCGGTTTTGTGGAATTCCAACCGATTCCAGTAAATCAGTATCAAAAAACCGTCAAAGACGAAAAAGGTAATTTTACCAACGAAGAGTTCAAAACCATTTATCACGACATGGTGTTGATTCGTGAGTTCGAAACTATGATTAACCAGATTAAAATTGCTGGTGCATACAACGGAACTCCGTACAACCACCCTGGTCCTGCTCACTTGTCAATCGGACAGGAATCAGCAGCAGTTGGTATGGCTTGGACATTGACCGTTGACGATTATATTTTTGGTAGTCACCGTTCTCACGGCGAAATCCTTGCTAAAGGTATGT